>CAVDJG010000069.1:0-8810 GCA_963609005.1 Acidaminococcaceae bacterium | reverse complement strand
AGGTAGGCCTGTGGGCGTAAAGGGGGCCGGATATGATGGCGGGTGCGTGCAGATTAACGACAAAATCGTTTCGCCCGACGATGTAACCGACTACATTTCAGCCGAAAGAGAACGCATGTCGCCCGACGACCGGGCACGCATGACAGTGTCGATAAAGGCCGACCGCAACACGCCGATGGGGCTTGTAACACAGGTGAAAATGGCTTTGCGCAAGGCCGATGTAAGACGGATAAGTTATTCGGCACAAAAAGAAAGTGTTGGATTGTCACAAAAATAGATTTAAAAGTTGTCACATTCGTTATTTTGTTATACCTTTGCAGTGAAAATAAAACAACAGAAATGGCACATCACAATTTAGATTTACTTGACAAGAAAATACTGCGCCTTATAGCAAACGACGCACGCATTCCTTTTCTTGAAGTGGCTCGCTCATGCAATGTAAGTGGCGCGGCAATTCACCAGCGCATACAGAAACTTACAAACTTGGGCATACTCAAAGGTTCGCAGTTTATAATCGATCCCGAAAAGGTGGGTTATGAAACGTGTGCCTATATAGGGCTTTACTTGCAGAATCCGGCAAAGTTTGACGATGTGGTTGAGGAGTTGCGCCGCATTCCCGAGGTGGTGGAGTGTCATTACACCACCGGTGGCTATGACATGTTCATAAAAATCTATGCCCGCAACAACCATCATTTGCTCAATGTCATACACGACCGCCTGCAGCCTCTGGGGCTGTCGCGCAGCGAAACGATAATCTCGTTCAATGCGGCAATCAACCGTCAGGTGCCTGTGTGCGACCTTCAGGTTGACGACGAGGAGAAAGACGAGCAGTAATGTCTTCGACTTCTGTCGTGCGGCAGTTGCCTGTCGGCATCTGTCGGGGCAATGGCGCGGCATGCTTCTTGCGCTAATTGGGCAAAAACAAAAAAAAGATGCAATGCAGAGAATAATTGTTCTGCATTGCATCTTTGTGTTTTATAGGGGTTGTGCATGCGTTTAGCGCATGGCGGTCATTTCACATAGTCAACGAAATCATAAGCATAGTGATGGCGTTCGTCGGTTTCGTGGTGTTCACGTGTCGCCTCTTTCCAGTTGTCGTAAGGCGGGAAAAATGCGTCGGCCGTGTCGGGTGTGTCGTCAATCTCGGTAAGGCACAGGCGGTCGGCCATGTCCATTGCCTGTTCATACACGCTTGCCCCGCCTATTATGTACACGTCCTCGCCGTCTTTGCAACTGGCGAGTGCCTCGCTTAGTGAGGCAAAAGTGTCGCATCCGGCAAACTCGCCTTGCGTGCGGCTGAGCACAATGTTTCGGCGGTTTGGCAATGCTCCTTTTGGCAACGACTCGAAAGTGTGCCGCCCCATGATTATTGTATGTCCAGTGGTGAGTGCCTTGAAGCGTTTCAAGTCGTTGGGAAGCCAATACAAAAGTTTGTTGTCGTTGCCTATGGCACGGTTTCGCGCCACGGCGGCTATTATGCTTATCATGTTGAGTGTAGTGTTCTTTTGTTTTTTATGTAGGGTTGTTTAATGCCTGTCTTGTTGTTGTGGCTTTTGGCAGTGATGTTTTAATCCGCGGCATTGCAGCATTTTCACACGCTCACTGTTGCACTTATGTGCGGCCATGGATCGTAGCCTTCGAGTGTAAAGTCTTCGTATTTGAAGTCGAAAATGTCCTTTACGTCGGGGTTAAGATGCATCACAGGCAGTTTTCTTGGTGTGCGCGTGAGTTGCAGTTTGGCCTGTTCTATGTGGTTAAGATAAAGATGTGTGTCGCCGGTGGTGTGTATGAAGTCGCCGGCTTTAAGTCCTGTTGCCTGCGCCATCATCATCAGCAGCAGTGCGTAGGACGCTATATTGAAAGGCACTCCGAGGAAAGTGTCGGCCGAGCGTTGGTAGAGTTGCAGCGACAAACGTCCGTCGGCCACATAGAACTGGAACAGGCAATGGCACGGCGGCAGGGCCATCTCTTCTATTTCTGCCGGATTCCATGCGCTTACAAGTATGCGACGCGAGTCGGGATTGTGCTTTATCATGTCTACGGCATTCTTTATCTGGTCGATTGTTCCGCCGTTGTAGTCGGGCCAAGATCGCCATTGGTGTCCGTAAACAGGTCCTAGGTCGCCGTTTTCGTCGGCCCATTCGTTCCATATCCTCACGCCGTGTTCCTGCAGGTAGCGCACGTTGGTGTCGCCGCGCAGAAACCACAGCAGTTCGTGTATTATCGATTTGGTGTGCAACTTCTTTGTCGTGAGCAACGGAAACCCTTCTTCGAGGTTGAAGCGCATTTGGTGGCCGAACAGACTTATTGTGCCCGTTCCGGTGCGGTCGTGTTTTTGTGTGCCCTCATTGAGTATTCTGTCGAGCAAGTTGAGATATTGTTTCATTTCAGAGTGTCGTTATGTTTCTTTTCCTTTGTGTGCGGTGTTGGCGTGGGGTAGGGCCGAGTTTTCTGTCAGCCGGCGATTATGTCGGGCGACTCCTGCAAGTGGGTTGTCTTGATTTTCCATTCCTGCGGATACAGGTTATTGGCCCTGTTTCCTATGTTTTTCTCAAATCCGAGCGGCGTTCCGGCATATCTCAGCAGCACGAATCCACGTGGAGTGTCGGCCGGAAGCACTACCGGTTCCTTACGGAGATAAGCTATTGCCTCGGTGAGGTTGATGTCAACAGTGGCAAAGGCATTGTTGTCGAGACATGCAGAGAGTGCGAGCCCCTGTGCCGGAATGAGGTCTTTGCCTTTCATGTGTGCCGTTGTCACTCCGGCGTTCATTATGTGCAGGGCGCCATCGGCAGCATCGTATATGTCGGCCCAACGCTTAGGTATGGCCGAAACGGTATCGCCTCGCATGCGCAATGCAAAGTTGTCGGCATCAATCAATCCTTTCGGCATGGGCAGTGCCTTTCCTTTTGCGGTGTCGTTGCGCCTTGTTGTCTGTTTCTTCTTTTTGCAATGGGTGGGCGGCAAAGCTTCGCCCGGTTTGCTGAGCACCGCCATGAACAGTCCTTCGCCGCGGCTGATGCCGGGCAAGAAACGGCATACAGGCGCGTTGCCAGTGAGTGCTCCGGTTATGTTCCAGGCCTTGTCGGTGGGCAAGGCAACGCATTGTGCGCCGAGTTCCTGCACGGCCCATTCCACGTTTTCCTCGTTTTCCTTGGCGTTGAACGTGCATGTGGAATAGATGAGCAGTCCGCCTGGTTTGAGACATTGCCATGCGTCGGCCACAATCTCGCGTTGCAGGCGTTGGCAGTTGTCCACGTTCTGCATGCTCCATTCGGCTCTTGCGCCATCGTCCTTGCGGAACATTCCCTCGCCGGAGCATGGCACATCGGTGAGGATTACGTCGAATTCAAGTCCCGACTTGCGGTAGTCGCGTGGATAGTTGTTGGTGACAATCACGTCGGGATGCCCGAATTTCTGTATGTTCTCGGCCAAAATCTGAGCCCTGGTGCGCACCGGTTCGTTGCTGAAAAGCAAGCTTCCTTCGGGCAATGCCGCCCTTACGGCCGTAGACTTGCCTCCCGGTGCTGCGCACATGTCGAGCATTGTGACCGGATGGTGTATGAGTTGGCGCACCACGAAATCGACAAACATCGACGATGCTTCCTGAACATAATACACTCCGGCGTGCATGAGCGGGTCGAAAGTGAAGTTTGGACGTTCGCGCAGATACCTGCCTGTGGCCTGACACCACGGCACTATGCCTGCGTGCACGGCTTCGTTCACGTCGTGCAAAGCTGCTTTTAGGGGGTTGAGGCGTATGCTCGTGGGTGCGTCGGCATTGAGTGCGTCGCGCAAGGTGCCGTAGAGCTTTTCGCCCATAAGCGTGCGCGTGTACGTTTCAAAGTCTTCGGGTAGCTGCATCTTTGTGGTCATTGATGGTTGTCGGGTGCAAAATTACACTAAAAAATTGGTTTCTGCACTGGGCTACACCTTTATTTTGGCTGTATGCAATGTGTTGCATGTGTCGTATTGGTGGCGGTGCCGATGGCGTGAACTGGGTTTTGCCGTTTCGTGCAGAATTGCTATTTTTGCAACAAAAGTGTGGCTTGTGCAACCAAAACGCACCTCTTTGCGTCAAACAATCAAAAAACAAACGAAAAAGAACACACATGAAAAAAGTTTTGGTAACAATGGCAATGTTGCTCACCGTGGGCGTAATCGCTGCACCGGCAGGGCCAAATCACCGTCATCACCACACGGTGCAGAAAGTAGATAAAGACACCACGTCGCAGGCGATAGAGGCTTATTCAGACACAACGGCTTGGGATGATGCCGCCGCTTATGCTGACGATGTTGACGATGATGATGCACAAAGCAACGGCAATTCGGTAATTGTTACGCCGGTTGACGAAATGGAAAGTCTGTTGAAAACCTTGTGTGGATTCGGCGGCTTCGGGATTTTTGTCTGCGTTATGTTCTTGCTGGCTATCTTGATTGTGGTAGTTGTCCCGTTGGTTATCGTGTTTCTGATAGTGCGCTATCTCATGCGTCAGCACGGACAACAACCCAATAACATACTGCGTGGTTGTGCTCCCAACCGTAATGTTGCCAAAAGCAATGCCGGGCCTGCCGATTATACGGCATCGCATATGTGGCAGCGAGGCGTGCACAACCTGGCAGTAGGCGTAGGACTCATGCTTTTCTTCTTCTTCCTTGGCGCAACGCCGCTTGTTGGCATCGGTGCTTTGGTGGCCTGTATGGGTGCAGGAAAAATGTATATCGGGCGTTATAGCCGTCAGGGAAACCGTGATATGGCTGACAGGACTGATGCGGCAGAATGCGATGGAGGCTTCGTTCGCGGTGATAGCAGCCATGAGGACAACGACAGGTATGCCGACCCTGACGATGCGTCGTGCGGTGCGCACGGCCAAAGTGAAAAGGAAACAAAAGACAACATGGCCGACAATGCTGACGTCAAATGATGCAGCATGACTGAAAACATGATGTTTTGATGAAAGAAATTAGCGAACTCTCTTTAATTACCAGGGTGACTGTGTTTCATGACAGGCGGGCTTTCGACCGGCTTGTCGTGAAATATCAGTCGCCCATACGCCGTTTCTTTCTCAACCAAACATTGGGCGATACCCAGTTGAGCGACGACCTTGCACAGGACACTTTCATAAAAGCCTATACAAACATAGCCCAGTTTCGGGGCATGTCGGCGTTTTCAACATGGCTTTACCGCATTGCCTACAATGTATTGTACGACTACACGCGGCGCAACAGACACACCGACGACATTGATAGCTCGGATGCTGCACGCCGCAACACCGACAGGCACGACACGGTTTTGCGCATGGATGTGTATGATGCATTGCGCAGGCTGGGTGAGAAGGAGCGTCTGTGCGTGACGTTGCAGATTGTGGATGGATACAAGATTGACCGCATTGCCGAGATAACGGGTATGGCCCCGGGAACGGTCAAGTCGCATTTGTTTCGTGGAAAAGAAAAACTTGCCAACTTTTTAAGACAGAATGGATATGACAGATAATGACGACAAACTTCTGAAGAGTTTTTTTTCGGAGTATGGTGTGGGTGACGTTGCCGACAACGGGTTCTCGTCACGGGTGATGCGCAGCCTTCCTGAAGGGGCGCATCTGTATTGCATTGACAAGATGTTGCACATCGTGTGCCTTGTGGCAACGGTTGTGTTACTGTTTTTCTTGGGCGGACTGGCATCGCTGAAGACTGCCGTGGGCAATGTTGTTGCCGATGCTTTAGGCATGTTGGTGTCGGTTCCTTACCCGTCAACATCGTTTGTGCTTGTGTTTGTGGCGATTGTTGTAGTGTGGGGAGTGCTTGTCCTCGACACAGAAGAGATGCGCCGCTTTGTCTGACAACAGTTGTCAAAGAAGAAAAGGCAGTGCCTGAAATGCGGGCACTGCCTTTTGGCGTTTTTGTTCAAGAACGTGATTTTTCGTCAGAATGTGTCGGTTTCGCCTTTCGTTTATGCCGTAATCCCGAATATCTGCTTTACGTTTGCGTTTGTCGCATCTGCAACTTCCTGTTCGCTCACGCCGTAACACTCGGCAAGTTTAGCCAGGACATACTTTACAAACGAACTTTCGTTTCTCTCTCCTCGTCTTGGAACGGGAGCCATGTAAGGGCTGTCGGTCTCGAGAACAATGCGGCCCAACGGCACGGCTTCGGCCAAGGTCTCCGGCAAATGGCTTTTCTTGAAAGTGAGAACTCCGCCGATGCCGAGCGCGAAATTGTCGAAATCGAGCAACTCTTCGGCCTCGTGTGCATTGCCGGTGAAGCAGTGAAACACTCCGCCGGGAAGATCGTTTTTGTAGTGGCGAAGCATGGCAACCATCTCGTTCTGCCCTTTCCGGCAGTGTATCATGAGCGGAAGTTTCTTTTCTATCGACCATTCCACCTGCTTTTCGAATGCTGACAACTGCTCGTGTTCAAACTCCCGCGACCAGTAATAGTCAAGTCCCACCTCGCCAATGGCAATGAACGGGTGGCCCGGCGAAAGGTATTCTTTCATTTTCCCGAGCACATCTTTCCAGTCGGCTCTCACCTCTTCGGGGTGCAAACCAATCATGGGATAGGCGTAGCCGGGGTAATCTTTGCATACTTTCACCGTGCTGTCGAGCGACGGCAGGTCGATGGCAGGAATGAAAATCCTTGTCACCCCGGCCTGTTTGGCACGGCTTATGGTTTCGGCGCGGTCTTCGTCAAATTCCTTACCGTCGATGTGTGCGTGTGTGTCTATGAATTGTAGCATCTCGCATCAGTTTTGGCGGTGCATCATGTTGTCCACATAAGCGGTGAGCTCGGTCTTGCGTTGCGCGTCGATGTCCACTTCGTCGAGGAATTTCTTGCTTGCGTGGAAATGCTGTTCAATTTTTTCTTTTGCCAGTTTGTCTATTCCGATTTCGTTGTACAACCGTGTTATTGCAGCGATTTTCTCGCTTGGATTGAATTTTTCGAGCTTTATCCAATGCTCCAGTTCGGCGCGCTGTTGGTCGTTGGCACGGTTGTATGCATTAATCAGCATGTAGGTTTTCTTGTTTGAAACGATGTCGCCCCCGATGGCTTTACCGAATATTTTCGTGTCGCCGTAAACGTCGAGATAGTCGTCTTGCAGCTGGAATGCAAGCCCCACTTGCTCCCCGAAGTGATAAAGATTGTCTGCGTCGGCCGCCGGAGCATCGGCGAGTATTGCGCCGATTTTCATTGCGCAGGCGAGCAATACGCTCGTTTTGAGACGTATCATCTCGATGTATTCGTCTTCGCTTACATCGTTGCGTAGTTCAAAATCCATGTCGTATTGTTGTCCTTCGCCAATTTCAAGGGCGGTTTCGGTGAATAGGTCGAGCACTTCTTTAAGTTTGTCGCGGCGGCATTGTGCCATGCGCTGGTAGGCAAGAACAAGCATCGAGTCGCCCGAGAGTATTGCCGTGTTGGCGTTCCATTTCTTGTGTACGGTTGCTTTTCCACGCCTTAATTCGGCATTGTCCATTAGGTCGTCGTGCAACAGGGTGTAGTTGTGGTAGGTTTCGAGTGCGCATGCCGGCATGAGTATTGACTGCGGGTCGTCCTTGAACAGATTGTATGCAAGCAACATAAGTGTAGGGCGTATGCGTTTTCCGCCTATCGACAGGACATACTTTATCGGTTCGTAGAGTGATTGCGGCTTTCTGCCGTATGGCATCTGGTCAAGATAATCGTTGACCAAAGCAAGAATTTCGTTGGCTTTGAACATATTGTTATTGTTGCTAAATTTTAAAGACAATTGGAATTGCAAACAAAGTGCGGCAAGGTTTGTCGTTTTGCAGCCCGGGTTTCCATTTGGGCATCATCCTTGCAACGCGCAATGCTTCGCGGTCGAGCAGCGGATGCACTGATTTTGCCAGTTTGATGTCGGCAATGGTGCCGTCGCGGTTTATGATGAACGACACTACCACCTGTCCTTCTATGTGCTGCATCTGCGCCGGTTTGGGATATTTTATGTTGTCGGTGAGCCATTTCACCAATGCCGACATGCCTCCCGGAAATTCAGGCAGTTGCTCGACAATCCTGAAATTCAGCGGCGCATCGTTGGCATTGACTGCTGTTGAGGCCGTTTCCAGTGCTTGCATGGCTTGTCCGACATTCTCCGCTGAATTGCCGCCCACTGTTTCTTCGCCGTTGTCGTCGGTGTTTTTCGGCGTGGCCACGGCATCCAGCTTTTCAGTTTTCTCTGTGGGTTTGTCCACGATAAGCAGCTTGTCGGTTTTGGGCATCGCCTTTTGGCGGGCCGCTGCTATTGTCTTGTCGTGTCGGTCGAGTGTCGGGAGCAGGTCAAGGTCTTGCGAAATGTCGTCCATACTGTCGTCAAACGCGGTGCCGTTGCCGCTTGTCGTGGAATATTCGAGTGCGGTCAGCAGCAGCGACAGGGCAACAACAAGACCCAGCAGAAACCATACTGGGCGTCTGCGTTCCAAGTCTGCTTTGTATGTCTTTTTTCCTTCCACCTTAACTGTGCTTTTCTTGCATGCCTGAAAGGCCATGGCGGTGTCAGTTGCTGCCGTTTTGTTTGTCGCATTATTGATATATAATATAATGTATATTCGTGCAGCTACCCTGTTGCTTGTGCTTGTCAGGCATGGTATGGCCTTATGTATGGTGCAAAGTTAATCTATTTTGTTGAATATACCTTGTTTACTTTATTTTGATTGGATCTTTTTTCTAAAAAATATGCAGGTGGAGAGAGTGGAGCTTGCCCCGTATTCAACGAAAGTGCCTCGGCACAGAGAGTCTGCCGTGAAGCAGTTGCCCAATGTGCCGAGGCATCGGTTGTGTGTGGTGGCTTGCTT
>CAVDJG010000068.1:0-8832 GCA_963609005.1 Acidaminococcaceae bacterium | reverse complement strand
TTTTTATGCAATCAATAAGACTGCGGTTTATGTTTTCAATTATACAACAAATTTGCTTGCAAAGGTAATAATTTATCGCAAAACCACAAGCAAAAACATCATACTTTCACAAATTTAACTCTACACTTGCACACTTCCACGGGGTCTGTGCCGTCTTGCGGATGCTTTGTCACGCTCACGCCAAACACGTTTTCTTCAGTTTCATCAACATAAAGATGCAGCTTGTCGCCATAGTGCGACTCGGCAATATAAGCTATGTCGAAGCGCTGCAGCCTATGGTTGCGATACCAGTCAAGCCCCCACAGATTGAGAATATGCTCGATATATTTCACACTGTTTATGTGTCCGTTCACGTCAACATCACTGTACATCGTGTCAACCACCCGTGCACAGGGCGCATCCTTTGCCACTTTCACACGCATGAAAGGCTCTATTGGGCACGGTTTTTCCTTTTCTATATATTGCGTGATAAGTCCGCCACGCACCGAAAGGATGTCAACCGGCTGCCGTGTATCGGTGTCAATCATCGCCCATACGCTCTTGCCGTAGCCGTAGGGTTTTCCGTCGGCATTGAGAATGGAGAAATTGCGGCTTGTGAAAAAGCGCATTACACCGTCCACCCACGTCTCGACCGTTATGCGGTCGTAGGCACGCGGCATGTCGTCGAGCTCCATTACAAAACGCGACAACACCCAAGTGCGGTGCACAGTGTTGAGATAATCCATGCCATAGCCGCGCTCGTTGGAGTGGAAATCGGCTGCATTGAGCAGATGGTTGCCCAATACTCCGAGAAACATGCAGTGCGAGAAATCGCAGTGGAACGGTTCTGTAAGGAAACTGTAGCTGCCTGTTTTGTCAAGAAATTCGCGGTTCATTTGTGTCACTTTTGCTGTTCAAGTATTCCGACACGGGCTCTTCGACGCTCCGTGTCACCGCTACCCTACCCGAACGCGAGTATTGCAGCACGCAGCCGTAGCCGTCGAGCACCTTGTAAAGTTCGGTCACTTCATCGGTAAGTCCAGCTATCTGCACTGTGGCATACACGGGGTTCACCTCCATCATGCGCGCCCCGCTGTGGCGTATCACGCGCGATATTTCGGGGTTCTGCATGAGTATCGGCGCCGAAATCTTGTAAATTGCTATCTCGTGTATGAACAAATCCTCGTCAACATAGTAGTCGGCCTTAACGACATCTATCTTCCTTTCTATCTGTTTTGTGATTTTCTTTATCTGCTCCTCGTCGCTATAAGCCGTGATGGTGTACTTGTGTATGTCGCGTATGCTCGATGCCGAGACATTTATGCTCTCAATGTTCACCTGCTGCCGGGTGAACACTGCGGCCACCTGGCTCAATATTCCGGCGATGTTCTCCGAATAGATGAGCAATGTATATAGTTTCTTTTCCATTTCCTTATGCATCATTTTTCAATGTGGGACATAAAAATCGCCACCGTAAACAACATATATTCATAACGGGTTATGCGGTAGGCCAAGACCAATTCATGCCTCCACCTTAGTCATTCACTTCAAAAAGCATCTCGTCGACGCTGTTTCCCGGCGGTGTCATAGGCATCACGTTGGCCTCCTCAAGCACTGCACATTCAAGCACATAAGGCCCGGGCGTGCTGAGCATGCGGCTTATTGCCTCGTCGAGGCCGGCACGTTCGGTCACCACGCCATAGTTAAGGTGATAGCCTTCACACACTGTGCGGTAGTCGGGGTTGAGCATTCGTGTGAACGAACGGCGGTGGTTGAAGAACATATCCTGCCATTGCCGCACGTTGCCGAGATAGTTGTTGTTGAGCAGGATTATCTTCACGGGAGCCTGTTGTTCCATTATCGTGCCCAGTTCCTGTATGCTCATCTGGAAACTTCCGTCGCCGGTGAACAGGCATACAGTGCGTTGTGGATTGCCGAATGTAGCCCCGACGGCAGCCGGCAGACCGAAGCCCATGGTGCCAAGACCGCCGCTTGTCACCACGCTCAGCTTGTTTTTGTATTTGAAATAGCGGCACGCCAGCATCTGGTGTTGCCCCACATCGGTCACGAGCACAGCCTCGCCGCGTGTGGCCTCGGCCACGGCGTTCACGATTTCGCCCATGAGCAGCAGACCGTTGTCGGGATGTATGGCATGCTTTATCACCTTCTCGGTTTCCAAATCCCAATAAGGTTTGAAGCTGTCGCGCCATTCTTTGTGGTTTTTCTTGGCGAGAAGACGGGTTATGGCGGGCAGTGTCACCTTGCAGTCGCCCACCACCGAGACGTCGGCCTTAACGTTTTTGTCGATTTCCACGCGGTCGATGTCGAGATGCACAATCTTGGCTTGCTTGGCATAAGTGTCAAGACGTCCGGTGTCGCGGTCGCTAAACCGCATACCTATGGCTATTATGACGTCGCTTTTCTGCGTCATCACATTGGGCGCATAATTGCCGTGCATGCCAAGCATGCCCACATTGAGCGGATGGTCGGTGGGCAGAGCCGAAAGACCGAGCAGAGTGCGTGCCGCAGGAATGTCGGCTTTCTCGATAAACTCCACCAGTTCGTTCTGTGCATTACCCAGTTCCACGCCATGACCCACAAGTGCAAGCGGCCGCTCGGCACTGTTTATCAGTTGGGCGGCAGCCGCCACGTCGGCTTCGTCAACCTTTGGGTAAGGATCGTAACTGCGCACCGATGTCACGTGCACGGGGTTCCATTCGGCCTTGTCCACCTGTGCATTTTTCGTGAAGTCGATTACCACCGGCCCCGGACGTCCAGTCCTTGCGATGTAGAATGCGCGGCTTATGGCCCACGAAACATCCTCCGGACGGCGTATCTGATAACTCCATTTCGATATAGGCTGTGCCAAACCCACGAGGTCAACCTCCTGGAAAGCGTCGGTGCCGAGGGCATTCACGCCCACCTGTCCGGCAATGACGACAATCGGAGTGGAGTCGATCATAGCGTCGGCCACGCCAGTAAGAGTGTTTGTCGCGCCCGGACCGCTTGTCACGAGGCACACGCCCACTTCGCCGCTTACGCGTGAATAACCTTCGGCGGCATGTGCCGCAGCCTGTTCATGACGCACAAGAATGTGGTCGAATGCCTTTTGTTCGCCGCGCGTGTAGTCGTAGAGAGCGTCGAACACCGGCATTATGGTGCCTCCCGGATAACCAAAAATGGTTTTCACTCCCTCGTTGCAGAGCGAGCGCATGAGTGCCTCGGCACCCGATATTATTTCTTTTGCCATTTTCTTTTCTTTTTTCCTTGTTTAATTAAGGCTATACCTCCAAACCAGTTTTTGCCTGTTGCCAAACGGTTTTTGCGGGCAATCAGCCCGTGGACAAGCGGTTCTTTGCAAATGCCATTGCCCAACCGGCCGACTGTTTGGGCCGGACAAGCAATTCATGGCAGCATTGCGCGCCAAATTCAAAAAACAGTATTGTCCAAGGCCGCATGCTCCAAACCTCGGCATGAAAAGCCCGCACAGCGCGGGGCGACGCTTATATCAGGCGCACCCCACCCTTGTCGGCCGAGCTTACGCTTTGTGCATAGGCACGCAAGGCCTTGCTCACATGACGGTCGCGAGTGAGCGGTTGCTGCGGACGTGCGGCAAGTTCCTCGTCGGTGAGGCGCACGTTTATCACGCGGTTGGGTATGTCTATTTCTATAATGTCGCCATCTTTTATCTTACCGATATTGCCTCCGGCTGCCGCCTCGGGCGATATGTGGCCAATGCTCAGGCCGCTTGTGCCGCCCGAGAAGCGTCCGTCGGTTATGAGGGCGCACTCCTTGCCAAGATGCATGCTCTTGATGTAGGATGTGGGATAGAGCATTTCCTGCATGCCCGGGCCGCCTTTCGGTCCTTCGTGGGTTATCACCACGCAATCGCCGCTCTTTATCTTTCCGCCGAGAATGCCTTCGCATGCCGCTTCCTGTGAATCGAACACGCGTGCCGGACCGCTGAATTTCCACAATTCGGGGTCGACTCCGGCCGTTTTCACCACGCATCCGTCCTGTGCGATGTTGCCGAAGAGCACTGCAAGTCCGCCGTCTTTGGTGTAGGCATGCTGCAAGTTGCGTATGCAACCCTGCTCGCGGTCGGTGTCGAGCGACTCCCACTGCGCGTCCTGACTGCCCATTGTTGTCGAGAATTTTCCGCCCGGTGCGCTGTGATAGATGCGGCTGGCTTCGGACGATATGGTGTCGCCCGTTATGTCATACTGGCTCATGGCCTCGCCGAGGGTGAGCCCGTCAACACGCCGCACAGAGCCGTCGATGAGTCCGCCCCGGTTGAGTTCGCCGAGTATTCCGAGTATTCCGCCTGCGCGGTTACACTCCTGCACACTGTATTTCTGCGTGTTGGGCGACAGCATGCAAAGGCAGGGCACGTGGCGACTGAGGCGGTCGATGTCGGCCATGGTGAAGTCTACGCCGCCCTCCTGAGCCACTGCGAGCAGATGAAGCACGGTGTTGGTGCTTCCGCCCATGGCTATGTCGAGCGTCATGGCATTGAGGAATGCCTCGCGTGTGGCAATGCTTCTCGGCAGCACGCTTTCATCGCCGTCCTCGTAGTAGGCCAACGCATTCTTCACGATTTGCCGTGCTGCGTCCTTGAACAGTTCTATGCGGTTCTTGTGTGTGGCCAATATGGTGCCGTTGCCCGGCAGTGCCATACCGATGGCCTCGGTGAGCGAGTTCATTGAGTTGGCCGTGAACATGCCCGAACAACACCCGCATCCCGGGCAGGCGCAGCTTTCAAGTTGTTGCAATTCGTCGTCGGCAACGCTCGTGTCGGCACCTTTCACCATGGCAGTCACGAGGTCGGCGTTCTCGCCGCGCCATTTTCCTGCCTCCATAGGTCCGCCCGAACAGAACACCGTTGGAATGTTGAGTCGCATCGAAGCCATGAGCATTCCGGGCGTAACCTTGTCGCAGTTGGAAATGCAAATCATTGCATCGGCCTTGTGGGCATTCACCATATATTCCACCGAGTCGGCTATAATGTCGCGCGAGGGCAGCGAGTAGAGCATTCCGTCGTGCCCCATGGCAATGCCGTCGTCAATGGCTATCGTGTTGAACTCTGCTGCATAGCATCCCAGACTTTCAATTTCTTTCTTTACGATTTGTCCTATTTCATGCAAATGCGTGTGTCCCGGCACAAACTGTGTGAACGAGTTCACGATGGCAATGATTGGCTTGCCAAACTGTTCGTGTTTCATTCCGGCAGCCACCCAAAGGGCGCGCGCGCCAGCCATGCGCCGGCCTTCGGTGCATACGGCACTTCTCAACTGGTGTTTCATTGTCTTATTGTTTTTTTGTTTCTATTTCTTTTATACTCAATGCAAAGTTAGTCAGTTTTTATATAACGGCCAACTGATTTAAACTGAATTTTAGGAAATACAAAATAATATAGGTTAAAAACAGGCCAAATGTTTACAATTTGTCACAAAATACGCACAATAACGATTATAATGTGCAATCAACGACCTTTCATCTCACCGCCAATCACGACCAGACGGCCTTTGTTTACATGCGTTCCCGGGCGCTCCTGCCCGCCGACACGGCCAATGCGCGTCCCGTCGATACCGTAGACCCAGTGCCCCACAGTTTCAGACGAATTCACAGCGAGTTTCCGGTCAATGCCAGTGGTTGCATCGCCAAGTCTTACAACGAATTGCGGTGTTTCGGCACTATCGGGAAGCAAGCCTTCAAACGTGGCATCGGGCAAGGCGAAATAGGCGCGCAAACCGCGCAGGCTGCCCTCGGCATTGGGCGTGACGAGGCGCTTGCCGTCGCGGCCCACAAAGCGCACTGAACCATTGGCAGGCAATGGCGTGGCATTAAACGTGCCCTGAAAGGCATAGGTGTTGCCTTTCAGCACAAAGGCCACACGCTGTGCCTCGACGGCCTGTATGCGTTTGCCGCTCAGCTCCGGGCACACGATGTCGCCCGCACCGCCGGTCAGTGGCACTATAATATAAGGTGTTCCGGCAGTTGTCTTTTCAACCTTTCTGAAACCGAACGTCACCTTGCTGCCGCTCACGCTCACTGTCGCAAATTCATAGAACGACGCACCTTTGAAAGCGGTGGCAATGTCGTCGGAAGTGAGCGAAAACGGGAGACAAAGCGAATAGCAGCCTCCGTCGGCCGCAAACGTGCGGTCGATTACCACTTTCTTGGCTTTCGTGCCAAGGCAGGCAGCCGCCGTGGCGGCATTGTCGGTAAAGTCGCCGAACACAAGCGAGTCGGCAACCGCAGCACGGGGGCACTTGCGGAACATCTGTATGGCGCAATACGGCGAGTCGTCGGCATATCGCGCAAACCACTCCGAGCTGCCGTTGTATTTCAATCTCGAGTAATAGGCTTCCTTGAAGTCAACCAAAGCATTGCCGTCATCGTCGAAACCGAGCGCAACATTGTCAAGATTGTCTTCCGACTTGTCGCTTTTCAGTTCAAGATTATAGTTGTTGCCCTTTTTCGCCATCAGTCTTTTGCCGTCCAATGTCTGCAACACCCAATATTTTGCATATTTCTTCAGCGTCAGCACAACGACGCCGTCGTTGTCGGGTTGCAATATCTCGCCATCGTCAGAAAAGCCGACAGGCACCGGCACGAAACGGCCATACTTGTCAAGACCGCCCATTGCCACCGACATATCGCGGCATACTATAACGACAGTGTCGCCGTCGGCAAGCATGTCAGAACTCGTGACCCACTGGAAATTGCCGCCGGTCGCGGCTCTGGCACTTGACACGATGACAGCAAGCAACAACAGAATGATTGTCGTGCGCACATTATTCATTGCAGTTTTCATTGCAGTTTTCTCTTTTCAGGTTGGCAGTTGCGGCACAAAGCAACGCTATGCACCTCTTGTGCAAAGTTATAAAAACAGGCGCAAAACCATGCCGTTGAAGCGCGAAATTGCAATCACGGCAGCAAAAAGGCGGCTGACGCACATGCGTGCACCATATGGACTACGCTCATGCCGCATTCGGTGCACAAACGTGCTCCGCACGCGAATAAAGGCAAACAACATTGTTATTGTTGCCCTTTTTATTGATAACTTTGCACCAACGGTGCGGTAAACCACACCACACCGGCATGTAACCGATGAACGACAAAAGCACAATAAAATATCATTTCGTGGCGTTTCTCACCGTTGCGGTGTGGGGCACCACCTTTGTATCTACCAAAGTTCTCATGCTCAACGGCCTCACCCCGGCACAGATATTCACGCTCCGTTTTCTCATAGCCTACATTCTCATGCTCGCGGTTGACCACAAACGGTTGTTTTCGGCCAACTGGCGCGACGAATTCACCATGGCATTGCTGGGCATAAGCGGCGGTTCGCTGTATTTTCTAAGCGAAAACGAGGCCCTGAACTACACCACGGCAACCAACACCTCGCTCATAGTGTGCTCGTGCCCGTTGCTCGCCACACTGCTCGTGAGGCTCATCTACCGCACCGCCCGCATAAACGCCATACAGATTACGGGCTCGCTTCTCGCGTTTGCAGGCATGGCCACGGTGGTGCTCAACGGCAAGTTTGTGCTCCATCTGTCGCCCGTCGGCGATGCACTCGCCTTCACGGCCTGTGTCTGCTGGGCTGTCTACTCGCTGCTCATGAAGTCGATGTCGGGCAAATATGGCGCGGCATTCATCACGCGCAAGGTTTTCTTCTACGGCGTTCTTACCATCGTTCCCTATTATTTCTTCTTTCCGGCCATGCCCGACGCCGCCACCCTGGCCAAGCCGCAGGTGGTGGGCAACCTGCTGTTTCTTGGTTGCATAGCGTCGATGGTGTGTTTCCTCACATGGAACTGGTGCATTGCCCACCTCGGAACGGTGAAAGCCACCAACTGGGTTTACCTCAATCCAATAACAACAATGGTGGCGGCATCGCTGGTGCTCGGCGAGCGCATAACCCCATATCTTGTTGCCGGAGCGGCATGCATACTTGCCGGCATGTATATAGCCGACCGAAAAACCGAGGCTGAATGATGCCACTACACTCCGAAAGCACCCTATACACACGAAACGGGGCGTGCCGCACAAAGCAGCACGCCCCGTTGTTGTGTAAGCCGCAATGGCTGTGGCGGCTTGGGGTTAATAACATTTCACATCAAACCGAGGGCAGACCGTCGGCCCAGTTTTCGTTCTGGTCTTTCATAAAGCCGGCGTTAATCTCGGCATCGGGTATGGGGAACACGAAATTGGCAGGCTTGAATGTAGTGCAGCGTCCGCCCATCACAGTAATGGTCTTGTCAAGACGGCGTGCCTCGAAGAGGAAATGTCCCTCGCCAAAGAACTCCCTTGTGCCCTCTTCCCAAATGAATTCAAGCAGAGCATCCTTTGTTTGAGGCAACTTCGAAAGGTCGCACGAGCCATCCTCGGCAGCATACTGCGAGTCGCGCTTGGCCGTGTAGCCCACATATTTCTGTGCCTCGGCAATGTTGCCCTTGCGTGCTTCGCACTCGGCAATGATGAGAGCCATCTCCGACTTGCGGAAGATTGGAATGTTGCTTGTGGCCTGCGAGCTTTCAAGTCCCTGCCACTTCATGCACGATCCCGACTGTCCGTCAACCGGACCGATGAGTTGTGCACGCGTGTCGGTGGCGCTGAAGAACGACTTGCAATAGGTTGACACCTTGCCGTAGTAGGAACCATAGAGCGTGTTGAGCGCATCGGCCGAGAGGTTGTCGTTCTCGGTTTTCGAGATTGTGAATATGTCCTCGTCGGTAACGTTAACCGAAGCCCACATGTTTATGTATGTCTCGTTGGTGGGATTCAGGTCGGTATAGGTGGCGTTGCCCTTGTTCTTCAACTCGATGGCATTCTTGGCTGCAGCCT
>CAVDJG010000067.1:0-8936 GCA_963609005.1 Acidaminococcaceae bacterium | reverse complement strand
GACGGGCATGCTCAGTGCCCCGTAGGCATCACGCTTCTGAAACGGCGTGTCGATGGCCATTGTTTGTTTCTTCATTTCTTTGTATGTCGTTTTTAAGTGTTCTCTTGTCGCTGCCGGTGCTGCCTCGCTTGCTCCGCACCGACATTTGCACTGCAAAAGTAACAAAAACTTTTAATGTACGCGAGCGCGAGGCACACAATTGTGCTGCGACTATGCCCCGCCGTGCAGCCAGTTGCAGGGCGCGGGCGGTTTTACGGTGGTATGCGGAGTTCATGGCGTGTGCCTTAATGTTTTTTAATATAAAAAAAGTAGAGCGCAAATTGTGCCGACTTTATAAAAAGTAGTATTTTTGCATCTGATAAAAACCAATCTTATGAATACAAAACATCTATTACGAATTACAGCGGCTGCTGTATGCCTGTTCGCATTGGGACTTGTCAACGTAGCCGCTGCAAAGCCGGGGCTTACTAACTATGTCAACCAATATGTGGGCACCGGCGGCCACGGACACACGTTCATGGGGGCCAACGTGCCTTTCGGACTTGTGCAGCTCGGCCCCACAGAGCCCGTACGCGGCTGGGACTGGTGTTCTGGTTATCATTACAGCGACAACGTTTTGCGCGGTTTCGGCCACATGCACCTCAGCGGAACTGGCATTGGCGACCTCGGCGACATAGCTTTCCTGCCGGTGAAAGACAGCAAACAGGTGGAGACAACATTCACACATGCCGACGAACGCGTGCACCCGGGCTACTACTCACTGGCACTCAACGACCCCAATGTGCTCGTTGAGCTCACTGCAACAAAGCGCGTGGGATTTCACCGCTATACCTTCAACGACACCAGCAAAGACGCTCTTTTGGCTCTCGACCTGTCGCAGTGCATAGGTTGGAATAAACTCAACGACTGTCTGCTCACGCAGGAATCGGCAACACGCCTCACTGGTTTCCGCCGCTCAAACGGATGGGCCAAAGACCGCAGCATATATTTCGACATCGAATTCTCGCAGCCGGTGAAGGTTGAAAAACTCGACAGCATGAGCCGCGCGATAATTTCTTTCGACAACACCGGCAAACCGCTGCTCGTGAAAGTGGCTCTCTCGCCCGTTGACATCGACAAGGCAAAGATCAATATGAGTGCCGAACTGCCGGGATGGGACTTCGACGCCGCAGTGAAAGCAGCCGACAATGAATGGGAAAAGGCCCTCTCGCGCATCACCATACAGACATCCGACGAGAAGCAGAAACGCGTGTTCTACTCGGCAATGTATCACATAATGACTGCCGCATCACTGTTCTGCGACGTTGACAAACAATACCGCGGAGCCGACGGCAAAGTGCACAAGGGCGATTTCAACAACTACACCACACTGTCGCTTTGGGACACCTATCGTGCCTATCATCCTCTGTTGTCGTTCGCATTCCCCGAAATGCAGCGCGACTTCGTGAAGACTTTCATCAACATCTACAAGCAGCAGGGCGACCTGCCGGTGTGGCATCTCATGGGAAACGAAACCGACTGCATGGTGGGCAACCCCGGAGCAATCGTTCTTGCCGACCTCGCCATGAAGGGATATGTTGACAATTTGGAGGAAGCCTTCGAGGCATTGAAAAACACACAACTTACGCCCGACCGCTCACTCGACCTGCTCAAGGAATATGGCTACATACCTTGGGACAAGGAACCTACCAACGAAACTGTTGCAAAAGCTCTTGAATACTGCATAGCCGACGACGGCGTGGCCAAGGTTGCCAAGCTCCTCGGCAAGACATCCGACTACGATTATTTCTATAAGCGCAGCCGCTCGTTCTCGAAGTATTTCGATAAGGAAAGCCTCTTCATGCGTGCCGTGGGCACCGACGGCAAGTTCCGCGAACCGTTCAACCCGTTCAATGCCGGACACCGCACCAACGACTATACCGAAGGCAACGCATGGCAGTATACTTGGCTCGTGCCGCACGACGTGCACGGACTTGTTAGCCTTTTCGGAAGCGAGAAGAAATTCCTCACCAAACTCGACTCGCTCTTCATCGTTGAAGGCGACCTCGGCGACAATGCATCGCCCGACGTGAGCGGACTTACGGGCCAGTATGCACACGGCAACGAGCCCAGCCATCAGGTTATATATATGTATAACTATGTGGGCAAGCCCTACAAGGCTGCTCCTCTGCTGCGCAAGATGATGTATGAAATGTATGACGACCAGCCCGACGGGCTCAGCGGCAACGAGGATGTGGGCCAGATGTCGGCATGGTATGTCATTTCTTCGCTCGGATTATACCAGGTTGAGCCGGTAGGCGGACGCTACATCATCGGGTCGCCACTGTTCGACAAGGCAACGGTAAACATGGGCGGAGGCAAGACCTTCACCGTGGTGGCAAAGAACAACAGCAAGAAAAACATGTATGTGCAGAGCGCACGGCTCAACGGCAAGGCTTACACAAAGTCGTACATCGACTTCGCCGACATCGTGAAGGGCGGTACTCTCGAGCTCACCATGGGTGCCAAGCCCTCGAAATGGGGCACCAAGACAGCCGACCGCCCGTGAATGCGGCATGGCAACAATGCTTGACCAAAAACCTGAAAACCATAAAAAATAACAATTCCGGCTTGTTCCTGGCGGCGCATCGCCGCCGGGACTGCCGCTAAAGCAGTACAGATATGAAATTGAATTTGAGTTCACAGATTGTGTTGAACAAAGTTCCTGAGCAGTACTACCGCCCTCGTACGGCTGTCGAGCGTTCAGAAATCACACGTTGCGAGAAAATATACACCGACATCTTCGCCAAGGTTGAAGATGGCGCAAGCGAGATTGCCGACACCGTTGAGGCCGAAATCAAGCGCGCCAAGGCCGTGGGCAAGAAGTGCGTGCTGGCTCTCGGCACCGGACTTTCGCTCACTCCCGTCTACACCGAGCTTATCCGCCGTCACAAAGAGTGCGGTCTCAGCTTCGAAAACGTGGTGGTGTTCAATGCCTATGAGTATTTCCCCCTCAGTGCAGAAAGCCAGCACAGCAGCATAAGTCAGCTGCGCGAGCGTCTGCTCGACCACATCGACATCAAGGCAGAGAACGTGCATACGCCCGACGGATCGATTGCCCAGAGCGAAGTGCTCGAACACTGCCGCGCCTATGAGCAGCTCATCGCTGCCGAAGGTGGCCTCGACATCGCTCTGCTCGGAGTGGGACGCATGGGCAATATAGCCACCAACGAACCGGGAAGTGGCCTTGCCTCGACATCGCGCATAATCCTTATCGACGCAATGTCGCGCGACGAGATGACCAACAGCTTCGGTTCTCAGGAGCCTGTTCCGCCCTGCTCAATCACCATGGGCGTGCACACGCTGCTCTCGGCACACAAACTTTTCCTCACAGCATGGGGCGAAGAGAAGTCGGATATAGTGCAGAAGATAGTCGAAGGACCGGTTACCGACTCCATTCCAGCTTCGTTTGTGCAGACACACAACGACGCAAAGATAGTCATCGACCTTGCCGCTGCTTCAAAACTGACGCGCATCGTGCACCCGTGGCTCGTTACCAACTGCGAATGGAACGACAAGACAATACGCGCCGCAGTGGTGTGGCTCTGCCAATTGAAGAACAAACCCATTCTGAAACTCACCAACAAGGACTACAACGAGAACGGACTCAGCGACCTGCTCGCACGTTTCGGTTCGGCATACAACTGCAACATAAAGATTTTCAACGACCTCCAGCACACCATTACAGGCTGGCCCGGCGGCAAACCTAACGCTGACGACACCTACCGCCCCGAACGCGCAGAGCCCGCACACAAGCGTGTTATCGTGTTCTCTCCGCATCCCGACGACGACGTTATATCAATGGGAGGCACCTTGCGCCGCCTCGTGCAGCAGCAACATGACGTGCATGTGGCCTACGAGACATCGGGAAACATCGCCGTGGGCGACGAGGAAGTGACGCGTTTCATGCACTTTGTAAACGGCTACAACCAGCTCTTCTGCGACAACAAAGACGAGGTTATAAAGAGAATGTATGCCGAAATCAAGGAATTCCTTGCAAAGAAGACCCCGGCAGACATGGATACGCCCGAAGTGCGCACCATAAAGGGACTCATACGCCGCGGTGAAGCCCGCACGGCCTGCACCTACAACGGAGTTCCTCTCGACCATGTGCATTTCCTCGACTTGCCTTTCTACGAGTCGGGAAAGATTGAAAAGCTCCCGATGGGCGAGAAGGATGTGGAGATTGTGCGTGCCCTTTTGCAGCAGGTGAAGCCTCACCAGATTTACGTTGCAGGCGACTTGGCCGACCCGCACGGAACACACCGCAAGTGCACCGATGCTGTTCTCGCCGCCATCGACCTTGAGAAAGAGGCCGGAGCAGAATGGCTCAACGACTGCCGTATATGGATGTACCGCGGAGCATGGGCCGAGTGGGAAATCGAGAACATCGAGATGTGCGTGCCGATGAGCCCCGAGGAGCTTCGCGGAAAGCGCAACTGCATTCTCAAACATTCGTCGCAGATGGAAAGCGCACCTTTCCTCGGCAACGACGAGCGTCTGTTCTGGCAGCGTGCCGAAGACCGCAACCACGCCACAGCCGAACTTTACCACAGTCTCGGTCTTGCATGCTACGAGGCAATGGAGGCTTTCGTGCGCTACAACCCGTAATATGCCGTAGGGTGTGCGGCAGGGCCGTCGTAACCGGCAGAGCCGTGCCGCATACTTCGACTACAATATGAAAAAGGGCGATGACAACTGTTGTCATCGCCCTTTTTTAATGTCTGCGGTTTTGGATTGTCGCCGATTTGGGCTAACTTTGCACCGTGAAAACAAAGAAAACAGACGTTTATGCTTGATTTACCCAATGATCCGATGATGCTTTTCAGCGCAGTAAACATGCGTTTGCGCGACGAATATCCGTCGCTCGACGCGCTTTGCGACGACTTGAACGTGAATAAGGCAGACCTCGTGGCGAAGCTCGCTGCTGCGGGGTTTGAGTACAACGAGGAACAGAACAAGTTCTGGTGACGGCACATATTGCTTGTGCTTGCTGCCCGAAACAGTGAATAAAGCCCGGCTCACAAGTGGTGGCCGGGCTTTTCTTTTGGGCTTTTCTTGCTAAAGCAGTTCGGGCAGTTGAAACAGACGCGTGCCGTTGCTTCCCTTTATCAAGATATATTGTCCTTTGGGCTTGTGCTCCTTTATGGCCTCTTTCACCTCGTCGGATCCGGCAAATTTCCTGAAATTGGCGGGCGTGGATGTGTGTTCAAACTCCTCGCCCACGAGCCATACATGCTCAAGCGGCATGTCTTTCAGCATGTCCACAATCTTCTGGTGTTCCTCGCGGCTCACTTCTCCAAGTTCTTTCATGTCGCCAATGATCACCATCTTGTGCTCGGCCTTTATCAAGTTGAAGTTTTGCAGCGCGGCGGCCATGCTCGTCGGGTTGGCGTTGTAGGCGTCAACGATGAGCCGGTTGTCGGCAGTCTGTTCAAACTGCGATCGGTTGTTGCTCGGCACATACGACGTGAGCGCATGATTGATTTTCTCGGGTTCCACGCCGAAATACAGTCCTATGCACACTGCGGCGAGCATGTTTGTCACGTTGTAGGCCCCGATGAGCTGTGTGGCCACCTCGTGCCAGTCGCCCTCCGGGGCGTGCCGCCACGCAAACCGCAGCATGGGGTCGCATCCTTCCACGCGTCCGTTCACATACAGGCCATCCTTTTCCGAGCATCCGTAGCGTGTCAGTTCGAGCCCACTGGCAATGCCCGCCAGGTGCGGGTTGCAGTCGTCGATGAACACCTTGCGTGAGTGTTGCCGCATGAAGTCATACAGTTCGCCCTTTGTTCTCACCACGCCCTCAAACGAGCCGAAGCCTTGCAGGTGTGCGCGTCCCACGTTGGTAATGAGTGCATAGTCGGGTTCCACGATGTTCACGAGCGTGCGAATGTCGCCCGGGTGGCTTGCCCCCATCTCCACCACGGCAATGTCGTGGCTCTTGTCAAGGCGCAGCAATGTCTTGGGCACGCCTATGTCGTTGTTGAAGTTGCCCTGCGTGTAGAGCACGTTGTATTTCTCGCCGAGCACGGCAGCGGCAAGTTCCTTTGTTGTGGTCTTGCCGTTGGTGCCGGTAATGCCTATTATGCGTGTGCCGAGCGCGCGGCGGTGGAAGCGTGCCAACTGCTGCAGCGTGTCGAGACAGTTGTCCACGAGAATGCAGCGCGGGTCGGTGGCATACTCCTTCTCGTCCACCACGGCATAGGCGCAGCCCTTTTCGAGGGCGGCCATGGCAAAGCGGTTGCCGTTGAACGACGCGCCCTTGAGCGCGAAGAACAGCGACCCCTCGGGACAGTCGCGGCTGTCGGTGGTGACGGTGGGGTGTTCGCAGAAATTCTTGTACAGTTCGGATATTTCCATAATACCAATGGTTTTATAGGCGCAAAGTTAAAAAAAAACGCACATACACGCGCAACATGCCGCACGGTTTTTTGCTGCCGTGTCAGCGTTGTCCGTGTATGCATCAATGTCGCAGCCCGTATGCCTCTTGCTTGCAAGGCCATGTCGATTGGCCAATGATTGCCCCAACCAAATTCATAAATAAGTATAAATGTTTGGTTGTGTCGATTTTTATTGCGTAATTTGCGTGGATTAAAAAACGCAGTGACAACAAAACATTCCCCAAAGACTGAAAGATGCAATATACAATCAATGTTCGCGGCCAACTGGTTGACCTCTCTCAACCAATGGTGATGGGCATACTCAACGCCACACCCGACTCGTTCTACAGCGGCAGCCGCAAGCAAACCGAGGCCGAGATAGCCTCGCGTGCCAACCAGATAGTGGCCGAAGGCGGGCGCATAATCGATGTGGGGGCTTTCTCCACGCGTCCGGGAGCCGACGTGGTGAGCGTGGCCGAGGAGACGGCACGCCTGAAGCGCGCTCTGGCCATAGTGCGCCGCGAGCAGCCGCAGGCCATAGTGTCGGTAGACACCTACCGTCCGATCGTGGCGAGGCAGTGCATAGAGGAGTTCGGAGCCGACATAATCAACGACGTGTCGGAGGGCGGGCTCACCGGAATCGTGGGCCAGGCCATACACGAGGAGGGCGACATGTTTGAGACAGTGGCCAGCCTTGGCGTGCCATACATTCTCATGTCGGTGCAGCCCACGCTGCAACAGATGATGGTAAACTTCGCCTCCGAGGTGCAGCGTCTGCGCGACCTCGGCGCCAAGGACATCATCCTCGACCCTGGCTACGGCTTCGGCAAAACCCTTGAACAGAACTACGCGATAATGAGCCAGGCCGATCGCCTGCTCGAACTCAATCTGCCCGTGCTCGTGGGCATATCGCGCAAGAGCATGATATTCAAGCTCGTGGGCGGCACTCCTGCCGACGCGCTCAACGGAACAACCGTGCTCAACACAATATCGCTGATGAAAGGCGCGTCGATACTGCGCGTGCACGACGTGAAGGAAGCCGCCGAAGCAGTGCAAATCTTTCAGACTTTAAAGCCATGAAATATGTTTGAATTCGGAATAAAAGACATCGTTGACATCTTCCTTGTCGCGATGATGCTCTACTACATCTACCGCCTCATGAAGGAGAGCCGATCGCTCAACGTCTTCATAGGCATCATCGTGTTTGTCCTGCTGTGGCTTTTCGTGACACAGTTTCTCGAAATGCGCCTGCTCGGTGCCATCATGGACAAGCTCGTGAGCGTGGGTGTAATTGGATTGATAGTGCTTTTTCAGGAAGAAATACGCCGTTTCCTTTATTCGCTCGGTGCCCACCAGCGCTTTGCGGCGGTAGCCAAGTTCTTCTTCTGGAACAACAAAGACCGCGAGGCAGTGGCCGACAAGAAAACGATAATGCCCATCGTCATGGCATGCATCGACATGTCGCGCGGAAAGGTGGGCGCGCTCATAGTGATTGAACGCGGCGTGCGCCTCGACGACATCGCCGACACGGGCGACTTCATCGATGCGTGCATCAACCAGCGGCTCATCGAAAACATCTTCTTCAAGAACTCGCCGCTGCACGACGGCGCTATGATAATAACCGACAAGCGCATACGTGCCGCCGGGTGCATACTGCCCGTGTCGCACAACAACGACATTCCCAAAGAACTCGGACTGCGCCACCGCGCCGCGCTCGGCATCTCGCAGGACAGCGATGCCATTGCCATTGTGGTGAGCGAGGAAACCGGAGGCATATCGGTGGCCATAAAGGGCGAGTTCCAACTGCGCCTCTCGGCCGAGAAACTCGAGAGCATACTCACGCGCGAAATGGTGTCGTGACACACCGTGCACGGCATGGCCCGGCGCATAACATGCACAATGCCGAGTGATATAATGTTGTAATGTGTAACAGGTTGAAAATCAATATAATATAAATTAGACATTGTTGTCGCAAAAAAGAAGCCTTACTTGTTCTGCAAGTAAGGCTTCTTTGCTATGCAAACAAGGCTTCCTTGCGCTTCAAGTAAGGCTTCCTTGCATTGCAAACAAGGCTTGTTTGCCGCACGGCCGTGCGCTTGTAAAAAAACGGTTAAAATATGGATTAAAGTCAGACAGTGTTCAGATATTTTTAGTAATTTTGCAATCTGTAAATGACAAAAACGCATTTGATAATATATTATGAATTTACTTGAACACATCGTTGCGCGCGCCAAGAGCGACAAGCAACGCATCGTGCTCCCCGAAGCAACCGAGGAGCGCACCCTGAGAGCTGCCGACCGCGTGCTGGCAGACGACATCGCCGACCTCATTCTGATAGGCAACCCCGATGAGATAAATGCACTCGCCGCCAAGTGGAACTTGCAGAACATTGGCAAGGCCACAATCGTCGATCCCGAGAACAACCCCAAGAGCGAGGAATATGCCGTGCTGCTTGCCGAACTGCGCAAGAAGAAGGGCATGACAGTGGAGCAGGCCCGCGAGCTTGTCAAGAAC
>CAVDJG010000066.1:0-8951 GCA_963609005.1 Acidaminococcaceae bacterium | reverse complement strand
AACCATACGAGCATGAGTTCAATGCCGAGGATTTCTATCCCAACGACCCGGTAGTAATCACCATGAGCCACTTGGGTTATATAAAGCGCACTCCGCTGAGCGAGTTCCGCGAACAAGCCCGCGGCGGAGTGGGATCGAAAGGCGCACGCACTCGCGAACAGGACTTCACCGAAGACATTTATCCGGCAACAATGCACCAAACCATGCTGTTCTTCACACGCAAAGGACGCTGCTACTGGCTCAAGTGCTACGAAATACCCGAGGGCGACAAGAACTTCAAGGGACGCGCCATTCAGAACATGCTCAACATTGAAAGCGACGATTCTGTAAACGCCATGCTCCGTCTGCGCGGCCTTAACGACGAGGAGTTTGTAAATTCACACTATGTTGTGTTTGCCACAAAGAACGGAACGGTGAAGAAAACATGCCTCGAAGCCTACTCACGCCCACGCACCAACGGCGTGATTGCAATCAACATCGCCGAGGACGACGAGGTTGTTGACGTGAGACTCACCAACGGCCACAACGAACTCATCATGGCCAACCGCAACGGACGCGCCGTGCGCTTCGACGAAGAGTCGATACGCACCATGGGACGCGCGGCTACCGGTGTGCGCGGCATGCGCCTTGACGGCGACGACGACCAGGTGGTTGGAATGATTGTCGTGAACGATGCCACAACAGAAACAGTCATGGTGGTGAGCGAAAACGGCTACGGCAAGCGCTCGCAGGTGGAAGACTACCGCAAGACCAACCGCGGCGGCAAGGGCGTCAAGACATTCAGCATAACCGAAAAAACCGGTAAGCTCGTGGCAATAAAGAATGTCACCGACAAGAACGACCTCATGATTATAAACAAGAGCGGCATTGCCATACGTCTTGCCGTGGCCGACTGCCGCGTGATGGGACGTGCCACACAAGGCGTGCGACTGATAAACCTTACAAAGAAAAACGATGTCATAGCAAGCGTGTGCAAGGTGATGAGCTCGGAACTTGAAGAGAAAGTGGCCGAAGAACAAGCCGCAACCGACGCGACCGACAACGGCACGACAACGGCACAAGATGCTCCCATCAGTGCAGAAACGCCCGATACTGAAACCGCACAAGGCGTTGCCGACAGCACCGACAATGGCGCCGAAGAATAAAAAGACATTTACAAATCAACAAAAAACACAGCATTTATGAAAAAGTTATTTATCATGGCACTGATGGTTGCCGCTGCATCATCAGCCAACGCACAAGACATCAAGAGTGTGTTGAAAGCCAAAGACTATGCCGAAGCACAATCTGCACTCAATGCATGCATTTCCTCGCTCGGAAACGAAGACAAGGCAAAGGGCTACAACAAGCTCGTTGAACTGTCGCTCGAGAAGGTGAACAAGGAGAACGCCACCTTGCAGGAGAACCAGATGATGAAGCAAATGGGACAGAAAGGCGACAAACCGGTAGATACCGAAGGCATGTATGAATCTCTTGCCAAGGCTCTTGCCGACGCCACAGAATGCGACAAGTATGACCAGCAGCCCAACGCCAAGGGCAAAGTGGCCCCGAAATTCCACAAAAAGAACCAGAATGCTCTTTGGGGCCTGCGCCTCCACCTCATCAATGCCGGCCAGGACGCAATACAGAAAGAGGACAACAAGACCGCACTCAAATTCTTCTCAAGCTACATAGAGAGCGGCGTTTCGCCCCTCTTCGGCGATTTCGACAAGACAAAGGCTCCCGACACCTACCTCGGCGAGGTGGCCCGCGTGGCCGGAGTATTGGCTTACCAGGAAAAGAACATCGACTTGGCCAACAAATACATTGACGTGGCACTCGAGGACACTGCATCTTACAAAGACGCACTCAACGTGAAAATGGCCCTCATGCAGCAGTCGATGAAGACAAGAGAAGACTCTGTTAAGTGTGCAGGCACATTTGAACAGCTCTACGCAAAAGACAAGAACAACGAGAACATTTTCAGCAACCTCGCCACTCTCTACGGCTCGCTCGGCATGAAAGACAAGCAGAGCGCACTCATAAGCGAGCGCCTTTCAAACATCCCCAACGACTTCATGGCCCTGGCAGTGAAGGGACAGGCCGAAATGAATGACAGCAAATGGGACGAGGCCATAGCCGACTTCAAGAAAGCAAACGATGCCAAAGACGATGCCCTCGTGCTCACATGGCTCGGCTACTGCATCAACATGAAGGCATCGACACTGCCCGACATGAACCAGCAGAAGCCGCTGCTCGAACAGACACAGGGCTATCTTGAGAAAGCACGCCAGCTCGATCCCAACCAGGAGCGTGCAAACTGGAAATACTTGCTCTACAACACCTACTACAACCTGTACGGCGAAAACGACGCACGCACAAAGGAACTGGCTCAATAACAACGGCCACATTCACCAAACAATAGAAGTTGTTTGAGCACAACACCACAGGACTGCAAGCAACAAAAGCGCTTGCAGTCCTGATTTTAAAACGGAAATTGAACATCAGGATTACACAAGCGACTCAATATATGCACAAGATATTCATTCTCACAATAGCAGCCTTTCTGTTTTTCACACCTTCTGCAAGCGCGCAGAAAAAAGAAATGGCCGCAGCCAAGACCAACATTAAGGCCGGGAAATCGCTTCCCGAGACTGAAACGTCGATGCGGAAGCTACTGGCCGACTCTGCCAATCGCTCCAACACCAAGATATGGTCGCTGCTGTTTGAGTCGATAAAGAAACAATACGAAAGCGCCAACGAAGACCTGTATCTGAAACAAACCGGCGATACGGCCAAGCTTTTCGATGCCACATACCGGATGTTTGCCGTTTCAGAAGGCCTCGACTCGATAGAGGCAAGCAACGGCGACGGATTCAAATACCGCAAGAAACACGCCGAATATCTATATCCCTACCGCCCCAACCTGTTCAGCGGAGGCACATATTTCACCCACAAGAAAGAATACAGAAAAGCATTCGACTTCTTCGACAAATATATTGACTGTGCAAACCAGCCTTTGTTCACTGGCTATGACTTCTTGCCCGACAAGAAGAAAGCCAGCGCAGCATTCCTGTCAGTGTTCTGCGGCTACAAACTGGGCGACACCCAACTCACGCTCAAGCACAAGGCACTGGCCTTGCAAGACACTACAAACACCGATTTCACCTACCAATATCTTGCCGAAACCTACAAAGCAGCAGGCGACACGGCAGAATATACCGACATGCTTCACGATGGTTTCGCCAAATTCCCCAAATCGGCTTATTTCTTTCCACGGCTTTTCGACCATTACCTGCGTGCCGGCGACCTGAAAAAAACACTCTCGCTTTGCAACGAAGCCTTGTCGATTGACAGCACAAGCAATGTCTTCCTGCTCGCAAAAAGCACCGTTTTCCTGCACATGGGCGAATACAAGCAATGCTCAGAAATATGCAAGAAAATCATAGCTAAGGAAAACAACATTCCCGAAGCCTACCTCAACGCCGGTCTGGCCTACTACAATCAGGCCGTAAGAACCGACCACAAAGTGGCATACACACGCGAAACACGCGCCAAGGAAATATCACTGTATAAAGAATCGCTGCCCTACATGAAGAAATACCGCGACATGATGCCCGGCCGGGAAGACCAATGGGCCACACCTTTATACAATATATATTTCAACCTCAACATGGGAAAAGAATTTGAGGAGATTGACAAAATAATCAAGAAAAGGTCGGGAAAATGACGCTGGCACAGGCCGCCTTTTTCCCGACAACGACCAAAATGCGACAAAGCAAGCCACGCCCGAGAGCGGCAGCCATCGTTTAATGCCCTACAAACTTGGCCGACCGGGACAAATTGCCTACCTTTGTATCAGCGGTTGCCGGCCCACAATGAATACCGTTGGGCAACGGTCGGGGTGCCACATGCAACACGGCATGATCTACGGCAGTCCTACTCCACGCGACAACATTATATAAAAACGGCCCCAAGACAACCACTTCTGCAGGATGAAGATAACTGTCATAATACCTGTTTATCAGGTGGAAACAACATTGCGACGGTGCGTTGACAGCATCATAGCCCAGTCGTTTGCCGACTGGGAAGCGATACTTGTTGACGACGGATCGACAGATGGTTCGGCAGCAATATGCGACAGCTATCCTGCAACCGACAGAAGAATAAAAACAATACACCAGGAAAACTGTGGGCTTGGCGCTGCACGCAACCGGGGCATTGAAGAAGCAACGGGCGACTATATAATGTTTGTAGACTCCGACGATGCATTGTCAGGCGAAACAATGGAGAAACTCGCCGAAGAAATACGCAGCCACGGCGACTGCGACTTTATAGAATTTCCCATATTCTTGAAATACGGCAACGCAAAAGAGCAAAGCATACGCACATTTCCACAAAATACCTACACCGACAGGTGGAACTACTGGTTCAACGGCAAGGCCTACTTGCACTCCTATGCATGCAACAAGGTGTTCAAACGCGAGGTGTTCGAGAGGGTAAGATTTACAGAGAACCGGAAATTCGAAGACCTTTTCACCCTGCCGAAGATTATGGACGCATGCAAGAAAATAGCCACAACCAATGTGGGGCTATACTACTATTACGACAACAACAGCGGCATAACCGCCACTGCCGGTGCCGACATAAAAGACTTACTGGATGCCCATCTGCTCGTAATAGACGGTGAATTAAACTGGAAATGCCCCGAACACATTGCCCGCAAAGCCTTCAATCAATATTACGCGCATTTGGTAAACATACAGTTATTGGTATGCGAGAGATGCGGCATCCATATGCCGCACGTTCCTACACTGCCCGTTGCAGTATCGCCGAAAACGGCATTGCTCAACATCGTGGGCATGAAAAACCTGTGCAAACTCAACAATTTATACCACAAGCTATGCAACAACCATTGATAAGTTTCATCATAACGGCCTACAACATTCCGCTTGAAATGTTGCGCGATTGCCTTGCCAGCATCTTGGCATTGTCGTTAAGCCGACACGAACGCGAGATAATCCTCGTTGACGACGGGTCGGACACGGCTCCTGTAGACGGTCTGGCAGACATGGCCGACGAAATAATCTACATACGCCAACGCAACCAAGGCCTGTCGATGGCACGCAACACCGGACTGAAAATGGCCAGCGGCCGATACATACAATTTGTCGATGGCGACGACATGCTCATCCGTGCGCCCTACGAACACTGCCTCGACATCGCACGCTACCACAACCCCGACGTGGTGACATTCAAAAGTGCATCGGCAACAGTGGCCGAAACGCCGTTCACCTACGACGGCCCCAAGACCGGAAGCGACTACATGCGCGACTGCAACATAAGGGCTGCCGCATGGGGCTACATTTTCGATCGCATAATGATTGGCAAACTAAGGTTCACACCGGGCATACTGCACGAAGACGAGGAGTTCACACCACAACTGCTCCTGCGCTCCGAACGCCTTTACTCCACCGACGCGCAAGCCTATTTCTACCGCGAGCGAGAAGGCTCGATAGTGCACACGCCCGACCGAAAGCACACCGACAAACGGCTTGCCGACATTGAGAACATCATCTACCGCCTACACTCACTTGTGGTGCCCGAGGCCGACCAGCCGGCAATAAACCGCAGAGTGGCACAGCTCACTATGGACTATTTGTATAACGTGATAAAGCTAACACGCAGCCGCGCACGACTGAACGAGGCCATAGAAAGGCTTGAAAAGAAGGGACTCTTTCCGCTTCCCGAGAAGGACTATACTAAAAAATACAGGATTTTCAGGAAACTTGTGAACAACAGACACGCTCGTCTGTTACTGTTTTTAGCTATAAAACGATGAAAATACTGCTATTCGGCGAATACAGCAACGTGCACTGGACACTTGCCGAAGGGCTGAAAGCTCTCGGCCATGAAGTTGTCGTGGTTTCAAACGGCGACTTCTGGAAAGACTATCCGCGCGACATCAACCTCTCACGCAAGCCAACCGCAGCAGGCAGCATAAAATATGCCGCCGACCTTCTGCGCATCTTGCCACAGTTGCGGGGGTTTGACATCGTGCAGATTATAAACCCCATATTCCTCGATTTCAAGGCCTACATCAACGGTTGGGTTTACAGATACTTGCGCAAACACAACCGGCACATGGTGATGTGCGGCTTCGGCATGGACTATTATTGGGTGAGCACCTGCCTCACCCCGGGCACATTCGAATACAGCGATTTCAACATTGGCGAGAAACGCAGGACAAATGCCGATGCACAGAAAGAGATAAACGACTGGATTGGAACGCGCAAGGAAAAGCTCAACAAATATATTGCCGGCGACTGCGACGCGATAATCACCGGACTTTACGAGTATTGGCGTTGCTACAACCCCGTTTTCCCCGAAAAAACCACATTCATCCCGTTTCCCGTGAAATGCAGCAGCCGGGCACACCAAACCCATGAAAAGGGGCAAAAGATAAAGCTTTTCATAGGCATCAACAAAACCCGAAACGAATACAAGGGCACCGACATCATGCTGCATGCCGCACAAGACATCGCTGCGCGATACAGCGACTGGGTTGAACTCGCCGTGGCCGAGTCGGTTTCGTTTGGCAAATACACCAAAATGATGGACGGTTCCGACGCCATACTCGACCAACTCTACAGCTACACACCGGCAATGAATGCCCTGCAAGCAATGAGCAAGGGCATAATATGCATAGGCGGCGGAGAAAAGGAAAACTATGAAATACTCGGTGAGAATGATCTCCGGCCCATTATCAACGTAAAGCCTACATACGAAAGCGTGTACAGCGAACTTGAAAAGCTTGTAAACAATCCTGAAACGATAGCCTCGCTGCAGCGCCAAAGCATCGACTATGTGCAAAAACACCACGACTACATGAAGGTGGCAAGGCAATATGAAGACGTCTACCGGCGGCTTGCCGGGAAATGAACGGTGGGAAAAAGAACAGTGCCAAGTGTCTTGTCCGTTTCGGATAGACACTTGGCACTGTCATAATAAAAGGTGAAACGCCCGCTTAGAACGGCAGGTCGTCGTCGCTTCCCGCCTCTTGTGCGGGAGCAGCAGGAGCGGGCTGTGCTGCAGGAGCAGGACCGAATGCACCGCCGGGGACCACATTCTGTGAAGCGCCCACCGAAGCAGGGTCAACGGGACGCACGTCAAACGCGCGGATACTGTTAAACCAACGGCCGTTATACTCACGGGCATCGATGTCGAACGACACTACCACTTCCTGCCCAACCTGAATGTTGAAGCGAGCCAAACGGTCGGCGCCAAACACGCCGAACACCATTTTTCGCGGATAAGCATCGTGGGTTTCAAGCACAAAGTCCTGTGCCTTCCATTCACCACGGGCCGAAGTGCCACTTCTTTCAGGCATAGCCGCAATTATTTTTCCCTGTAATTCCATCTTATGTAATGTTTTTATTTTGTTTACAACATGCTTTATGCACAAATGCTGCACACGGCCTGTGAGCCATGAAGGCAGTTGTTAATATCGTGAAAAGCGTTTGCGAAATTAATAAATTTGTTCTAAAAGCAAAAACTTTTAATTGGGTTTTTTGTAGCGCACAAAGTATTTTTGTATTTTTGTACCAAGAAAACAATAACGAAAAAATACACACAAATGCAGTTCACACTATCAAGCGGCACACTCAATGCGCGCCTTCAATCTCTTGCAAGAGTTATCAGCAACAAGAATACGCTCAGCATATTGGATTGCTTCCTGTTTGACGTTTCCGACAACCAACTCACCATTACGGCCAGCGACAAGGAAAACGTGATGCGCTCAACAATCGAGTTGGACGAATGCACAGGCGAAGGCCGTTTCGCAATGCCCAACAAGATGATACTCAATGCCGTGAAAGAACTTCCCGAGCAGCCCCTTTCGTTCAACCTCAACGAGGCCGACTATAGCCTGGAAATAAACTATCAGAACGGCAAATACAAGCTGGCTGCACAGTCGGCCGAGGATTTCCCGACAATAAAAGACGACAGCGAGAAGAACTCAGTAGTTACGATTGCCGCCGACACGCTCGAAGAATGCCTCACACGATCGCTCTTTGCCACTGCACAAGACGAGATACGCCCGGTGATGAGCGGCATTTATTTCGACCTTACCGAAGACGACCTCACCATTGTTTCTACCGACGGACACAAGCTCGTGAGAAACAAGATTCTCACCGTGAAGGCCGAAGATGCAGCCGCATCGTTCATCCTTCCGCCCAAGCCCTCGCAGTTGCTCAAAGGCGTGCTCGGCCGCAACAGCGGCGATGTGACGATACGTTTCAGCGACCGCAGTGCCGACATCGAATATGCCGAGGGTGCATTGTCCTGCCGTCTCATCGAAGGCCGCTACCCCAACTACAACTCCGTAATTCCGGCCAACAACCCCAACGTGATCAATGCCGACCGCAAAACACTCATAGGAGCAATCAAACGCGTGCTTCCCTTTGCGAGCGAGAGCAGCCAACTCATAAGATTTCACCTTGAAACCGGCCGCCTGGTGCTCACATCTGAAGACATCGACTTCGCAACAAGCGCAAAAGAAGAAATCGTTTGCGAATACAACGGCACGACAATGGACATCGGTTTCAAAGGCAGCGCCATACAGGAAATACTCAACAACCTCAGCAGCGACGAGGTGACAATACAACTTGCCGACCCGAGCAGAGCCGGAGTGATAACCCCGATGCCGCAACCCGAGGGCAAAGACATTCTGATGCTCATCATGCCTATGTTGCTGGGCGACTGAAAACGGTTGTAACCAAAAGCCCAACAACCTGCAACAGACAAAACAACAGACAGCAATGGCGGCAGTATTGTCAGATGATACGACCGCCGTTGCTTCATTTTTAACAGCAAGGCACCACCCTGCCCTTCAATAGAATATGAAACTGAACATCACAAAGCCACTTATAGTTTTCGACCTCGAAGCCACCGGGCTCGACTTGGTAAGAGAC
>CAVDJG010000065.1:0-9006 GCA_963609005.1 Acidaminococcaceae bacterium | reverse complement strand
AAAAGTACTCGCTTTGATTAACAATCCAATTACATACATATTAAGAATTTGTTACAATGCAAAGAACCAGGATGAACCCAAATTAAGAATGAGAGGTAGGCAACCTTTCCAAGTGATTATTTAGCTATTCTTTTTGTTATCCCCATGTTATGTATCGCATATTCAACGTCTGTATAATATTGATATATAATGCATTGTAAAAATCGTTCTGATATTAGCCTATGTCCCAATCTGCTGAACCTGGAATGGGCAAAGGGCCGAATCTCTACCAAGGATGGCTATATCGACATCGAGTTGGAGAAAGGTAAAACTCCCGTAATCCACACTTCCAACCCCACGATGTCTGTTCGCCTTGTCAAATTAGGGAAATAGGAAAGGTTTTAAGGATTGGAAATTTTGTTGTAGGCACAAATCTCATTATCTTTGTAAAGTTTAAGGACCTTATAAAATCATAAGAATGAAAAGAATATTACTTATGCCGGTTATTGCAATGGCGTTGGCAATGTCATTGTCAGGATGCAAGGAAAACTATTCAAACGGCGAAAAGGTGGGTAATCTTATTGAATTTACCCGTAAAGGAGTAATATGGGATTCCTGGGAAGGGCGGTTGAATATGACCCAAACCGGAATGAATACAAGTGGAGCACCGTTCTCGTTCAGTTTTGACAATGACCGGGATGACCAAGACTCGCTCGTTAATCTGATGAAAAAGGCACAGGTGGAAGGGTGGAAATTGAAAGTGCGCTATCACGAAGTGTGGGGATTGAAGAATCTGTTCAGCAACCGTGGTGAGACTAATTATTTCGTGGATGAGGTTACTGTGCTCGACCGCAATTTTGCCAATCCGCTTCGTAATGTGTCGTCATTGCAAGGTGGCCGTGTTGTTGACACTGTTTATGTCGTTATTGACAAAGCTGAGATGCAGCGGCACGTCAAGAAATAAGAATGTCAAAGGGTCTGTGCAGTAAGGAGTGGGGAAATTGCTATTAAGAGTTTCTTGTTTTGAGATGGCGCAATATGCCGATTAATATGTCGGGGGCGCAGTCTTTCAGAATCACAAAATTGTTACTGTCTAACAGATAAATGGCAGGCAGTACAGGTAAATGGAAAATCTCTTTTTCGGCAATCTCCCCATTCACGCTGCACATGTCCTTCCAATTGGAGGGAAATGATTGGCGGTGAGCTTTCCAACGTTCAGTGTCGTTGTCAGGATAAATTGCAACGACTGCAATATTGCTATCGTTGGTCATAATGTCTTGGCATGCCAATTGTTTGGCAATGTCATGGCAAACGTGGCAATCGGGGTCGTAAAAAAATAATACTGTATATTTGGTTGACATGGAACTTAATACTGTTGTTTCACCTTGTCTCCCCATGCATATGACATTGTCGATTTGTGTGCCGGGCATATTTTTCAATACACTTTTTGCAATAGCCTTATTTCCGTATCTCATGGTCATGTGGGCGTACTGGAAAGATGCGAGCGTCTCACGAAACAACTCATACGAGAGAATGTCGTATAGTTGAGATTTTGTGTTGCCTATTGTTTTTTCTGCGATGCCAGTAAATGTCTTGATGTAGTGTTGCAGTTTACGTTCGTCTTTGTTGCCGAAGATGGTGGCGACGAAATCGTTCATCTGTTTTGCCATATCTACTGGCTGCATTTTCCTGACCTTTTTCGCAAACTTTATGAATTTCTTTTCGGCCTTTGCGCATGATTGAGTCGTGGTATCTGCGAAATTGAAATTGTTCCAAAAACAACATTCTGTGTTTTTACCAGATTGTCGTTTTGTTGTAGAGTTGCGTGTTTCCGCATCGTTTGCAGAAATGATATGTATTGCTTCCTTGGCTTTGTAGGCATCTGATGATGCGCTGACAGGTGTTATGGCAAAACTTGCAAGCAATGAAAGCAAGGCTACAACATGTGCCGTCTTTTTGTAGTTTGTGGAAAACTTTGTTGTTGCGTTTGTCGTCATGTGCTGCTTGTTGTTTGTATTTCACCTATTATGGTAACTATAAAAAGTGCCATGATAAAATCTTAGTGATTTCACATGGCACTTTCATTTGTTTTTTATGTTTGTTTAATGCGGCCGGAAAGTATTACCGGCAGAACATCATTGCATATCGTAGACCACTTGCATGAGTTGTTTTCCAAGTGCATCGGCTTCTTCCATGGTGTGAGCCTCGCTGTATACACGGATGATAGGCTCTGTGTTCGACTTGCGCAGATGAACCCATTTGTCGGCAAAATCGATTTTGACACCATCGATGTCGGTGATTTTTTCCTCTTTAAACATATCCTTGACTTTTGCCAAAATGGCATCGATGTCGGTTGATGGAGTCAAGTCGATGCGGTTCTTGGCTATGAAATAGTTTGGATATGATGCTCTTAGCGTACTTGCCTTGCAGTTTTTGTGTGCCAACAATGAAAGGAATAGGGCAATTCCAACGAGTGCATCGCGTCCATAATGGCTTTCGGGATAAATAACTCCGCCATTGCCTTCGCCGCCGATAACAGCATTCACATCTTTCATCTTTGTGGTTACGTTTACCTCGCCAACTGCCGAGGCTGTGTATTTTCCGCCATGCCGTTCGGTGATGTCACGCAATGCACGTGTTGAGCTGAGATTTGAAACGGTATTGCCCGGAGTGTGCGACAAAACATAGTCGGCCACGCTTACCAATGTGTATTCCTCGCCAAACATCTTGCCATCCTCACAAATGAATGCAAGACGGTCTACATCGGGGTCAACAACAATACCCAAGTCGTAACCACCGTTTGCCATTTGGTTCATTATTCCGCCAAGGTTTTTCTCAAGTGGCTCAGGGTTATGGGCGAAATCGCCGTTTGCCTCGCTGTTGAGGCAAGTGTAACTCACTCCTAATTCATCGAGCAATTTAGGCAGAATGATGCCTCCTACACTGTTGATTGTGTCAAGGCACACCTTGAAATGTGCATTGCGTATGGCATCGGTATCAACGAGTTTCAGTGCAAGAACGGCATCGATGTGGCGTTTGCCGAAAGTTTCGTCTTTCGTATAATTACCCAAATTATCGACATCAGCATAGTCAAAGTCTTCTTTATCGGCTATTGACAGAACCTCGTTGCCGTCGGCCTTAGTGAGGAATTCGCCTTTGCTATTGAGTAGTTTTAAGGCATTCCATTGGCGTGGATTGTGGCTCGCCGTTATTATGATGCCTCCCCAAGCTCCCGACATTTGCACTGCAAGTTCGGTTGTCGGCGTTGTTGCCAGTCCTATATCAATGACATCAAGGCCGGTTCCCATTATTGTGCCGCACACGATGTTGCGCATCATGTCGCCTGATATGCGGGCATCGCGTCCTACAACGATTTTTCCTTTACCGTTGCATTTGGTGTTGCGCTTGATGAATGTTGCGTATGCCGTGGTGAATTTAACTATGTCGAGAGGGTTAAGTGTGTCGCCCGTATGGCCGCCAATCGTACCCCTTATGCCAGAGATGGATTTAATGAGTGTCATGATGTTTCGTTTTATTTGGAGTGTTGTTTCGTTGATGTGGTAATTTGTCGGCTTTCGACATAGCGAAGCGGGCCATTATCGGCCGCGTTTGTAGGTGAGTTCATACAAGCAAGGGTAAACATTGCTTGATGCATCGCTCTGTCCTTCTGAATGTGGAACGATTATTTTCACTTTTGCCACTTGATCGCCTTCTTTTTCGGGGCGTCCCAAGTTTACATAGGAAAGTGGCGTCAGCCAACCCGATGGCACAGCTGCCTGTCCGTAACGCGTGTACATAAGGCTTGAGCCGCTTATAAAAGAACCGTTGATTGTGCCCGAATTGTTGCTGACATTCAACTTGTCAACAAGCCATGCATATTGATAAATGTTTGTGAGCTGCAATGTGCTGTCCGATTCCAAAAGGTTATATTCGTTGAATCGGCATAATGCTGTTGCTGTTTCGCCTATTTTAAGCTTTTCTCCGCATCCTTTCCGTATGATTTGCATATATACTCCAGAACTCTCAAAAAGTACATATTCGTTTTTTGAAACGTCGGTCATGGAGTCCTGAGAAAAGAATTTCTCTTCAGATATTACGCTTATATTATTGTTTTTAATGTATCTGTTTATAGCCGAGCGTTCTTTTTTCTTCTTGTCGGCATAGGTCTCGGTATCACTGCACGACGTTATAAGCATCAGAGCCGCGAGCGCCGCGAGCGCGTATCTTAATATTTTCATATTTGCAATTGTGGTTGTAAAACTTCGCAAAGTTACTCATTTTCGGCGAAAATGGTTTGCCGAATGTTAATATTTTAATTTTTATATGTATTTATTTACTGTTTGTCGGTATTCCTGTTTACCGCGTGCTCAGTTTCAGAAGGTCTTCATAATGGGCGAATGCACGTCTTACGATGGCTTCTGCCTCGTCGAGCGAACATGCAAGTCGGCCTCCGCTGGCATTGAGGTGGCCTCCGCCATTGAAGAATTCTTCGGCTACTTTATTGCATGGGAAATCGTCGACAGAGCGCAGGCTCACCCAAACAAGATTGTCGCGACGGTCGTCTTCACGCAGAGATACCGACAGACGCATGCCTTTTATTCGTAAAGGTTCGTTGACAAGACCTTCGGCATCGCCCTTGATGAAATGAAAATCATGCATGTCGCGTCGTGAAAGCGTGAAATAAGATGCGTGTATATCGTTGAAGATGTTTAGCTTTTGGCACATTATGTAGCCACGCAACCGTATAGCCCAAGGACTGTAATTGTTGAATACATTGCGGTATATTTTGTCTTTGTCAATGCCTTTTGTGAGCAGTTGGCTTATGATGAAGAATATTTCCGGGGAATTTGAATTGTAGGTGAAGCCGCCGGTATCGGTCATCATTCCACAGTATATGCAAGCGGCACACTTGCGGCTCATGGTGTCGAAGCCTCCGAGTTGGTTGATTATCCTGAAAACAAGCTCACAGGTGCTGCTCATCTCGGGTCGTGAAATGGTGAGGACAGTATTCATCTTGGGGGCAAGGTGATGGTCGATCATTACCTTTTTGGCCGCTGAATTGTCGAGAGTGTCCTTCATTTCGTCGGTGCGGTCGCTGCTGTTGAAGTCGAGGCAGAAAACGAGGTCGGCATCGTTGAATAGTTGACTTGCCTTTTCAGGATGCTTGTCATACCTTACAATCTTTTCTGTTCCCGGCAACCATTGCAGAAAGTCGGGATAAGCATCGGGCGTTATTATTGTCGGTGTTTTGCCCAAAGAGTACAGATATTCTGCCCATGCAAGCGATGCCCCGAGCGCATCGCCGTCGGGAGACTTGTGGCAACATATTATAATGTTCTGCGAGCAGACCGACAACTCCCGCAATTTTGAGAGACTGTCTGTTGTGAGTATGTCTATATTCATAATGGTGTGCAAAGTTAATAATTTTTGCCGATGCCGCATTTTAGTGTCGCCCATTTTACTTTGATTTAACATTTTTGCAAGTGTTGGAAAGAAAGTGCAACTTTATTGTTGGTTTGCGCGTCATACTGAAGAAACAAATCAATTAGAAAAAGCAATGAATAAAAAACTCGTTTTTTTCGCAATCTTGTTGTCTGTCGTATTTTGCATGTTCTCTTGTATTGGTATAAATACAAAACATCGTATGTTTGCTGATGACTCCGAAACAACAGTTACAGCAAAGATAAAGCCTTTCACAACACTTGTTGTTGACGGCCCATACGATATTCATTTCTGCCAGAGTGACAGTGGCATTGTGAAAATGGTCGGGACACAGGAAGATATAAAAAAAGTGATGTTGCATAATCGCGGAAACAAACTGTATATATCGCGCAAACATAAACTGCTGTCAATAGGTGGCGACGACGAAGTTGACATATACATATATGCGCCAAACCTCGTTTCTTTGGACATGCGCGGTACGGGAGATTTCATTTGCAAACGAAATCTTGATACCGATACATTGCGTCTGTTTATGAGAGGAACGGGTGATGTGGAATTAGGAAATGTATTATGTGACAACTTCTACCTTATAATGCGTGGAACTGGCGATGTTGATGTGGATGAATTGCAAACTGTATCGTCGCAAATTGCATTGTATGGAACAGGGGATATCAAGTTGTTTGAACGTGGCGTGGCTTACACGTCGTTGCAAATAGTTGGATGCGGCGATGCTGATGTTAGTTTTGAAAATTGCGGTACGGCTGACTGTCGTCTTGCAGGGACGGGTGACATAACGCTGAAAGGCAACTTGAAGAAGCTCACAAAAACAAAGCGTGGAACAGGTGACATTGACGTGAAGCATTTGAAAGTAGGCAAAGAATAAACGGAATTACTGATAGCAGCATGTCTAATGAGCCAGAAAAAGGCTTGGTTGCTATGTTGTTGTGTTTTTGAGGCTCAAATTCCGCCAAAACTTGGGAAAAAGGTTGAGTTTTCATTTCTCTTTCGACATAAACTGCCAATATATCGAAATATTCTTGTAACTTTGCATCGTTTAAATGATTAATGTGGCGTGTTTGTGGTTGGCAAGATGCAGTATTTGTTTCTGTCAATCATGTGTTATGCGCCGGAAACAAAGTAAAAAGAATTAATGAAATTTGCAGTGATTGCAGCCGGTGAAGGCAGCCGGTTGGCGCAGGAGGGCGTTGAGCAACCTAAGCCCTTGGTTCCTGTTTGCGGTGAGCCTATGATAGAGCGTCTGTTGCGTATCTTCGTTGATTGTGGGGCTACAGAAATTGTCGTGATTGTCAACGAATGGAGCACGGCGGTGCGTGAGCATCTTGAAACGCTGAGTTTGCCAGTGCCATTACGCTTGGTGGTTAAGACAACCCCCAGTTCTATGCACAGTTTGCACGCGCTGTCGCCTTATTTGCGTGGTGAGAGATTTTGTCTTACCACTGTTGATACTATTTTCCGTGAAGAAGAGTTCAAAAAATACATACGGCATTTTGTGTCTACTGCCAATATTGACGGATGCATGGCAGTGACACCGTTTGTTGACGATGAAAAACCGTTGTGGGTCGGGGTCGATGACTATGCCGCTTCTGACGGCGTAAGTCTTATAGAAAGGCAGGGCACACATCGCCTTCCGCGTATAACGGGATTTCACGATTGTCAGGAAACGGGTGACAAACTTATCTCGGGTGGCATATATTGCCTTTCCGACAAAGCACTTGACGTGCTCGACCACTGTATAGAGCAAGGTATGAGCCGTGTGCGTAATTTCCAACGCCAACTTGTTTCAGAAGACTTGAAACTTGAAGCCTATCCTATTGCAAAAATTCTTGATGTTGACCACAAGGCAGACATAGCAAAGGCCGAGGCTTTTCTGCGTCCGCTTCTCGGGAAAAAACTTGTAGGAGTGTGTCGTGGTAATGAGTATTCGCCAAACTGTATAGACAACGATGCGGCTATAATGAATGCCGTGAGAGCCAATCTTGAAACCTTGGGCGCCGAGGTGGAGATGTGCAATGAGAAAGAATTCTGCCAAAAAGCAGATGTTGTGGAAGCTGCTTTACAGCGCGCAGCCGACAACGGTGTAGTAAAAGATACTGCCGGAGTGATAGACGACGGAGTGGAAGCATTTTTCAGCATGGCCCGAAGTCGGCATGCACTTGATGCACTCGACCGAATAGAAGACAATGGCAAGCTCGTTGTAAACAGTGGCCGAGGAGTGAGACGTTGTGTGCGCCGCACCATGACCGAGATGCTTGCCGATGGTGGCGTGGCATGTCCTGACAGCAGAATTATAGAGCAGGGTGGGGAAATGGCAACAGACATTGACTACCCTTGCTGGTTGAAACGTGGTGATGGATGTGCTCAACAAAAGGAAGATACATGCTATGTGCAGTCGGCTACCGAGGCAGAAGAAATGCTTGAAAACTTTTGGAAACGTGGTGTCACTTCGGTTGTCGTCAACGAACATCTTTGCGGCGACCTCATAAAGTTTTATGGCGTTGAGGGCACAGATTTCTTCTATTGGTTCTATCCGTCCAAATGCGGACATCGCTCAAAGTTCGGCCTCGAGGTTATAAATGGCGATGCGCGCGGAATAGCGTTCGATACCGACTATCTTAAGCGCGAAGCCGATAAGGCGGCCCTTATGCTTGGAGTTCCGGTGTATGGTGGCGACTGTATAGTGGGCGATGATGGCGTTTTGAAAATCATCGACTTTAACGATTGGCCCAGCTTCGCTCCATGCCGCGATGAAGCTGCATTTCACATAGCAATGGCAATACTGAAAAAATATAATGAAAGAAATGGAAAATTCAGAATTTAAATCCACCCTCAAATCCTCAGACACTGAGGAGCATATCGATCTCTATTTTTACCGTCCCATAGGCTATCAGTGGGCACGGTTTTTCCGCATGCTTGGCGTTAGTCCAAACACAGTAACGGTGCTTTCCATATTTCTTGGCATTGGTGCCGGAATATGTTTTGCCTTCAACGATTTGACTATAAATATCATCGGTTTTCTCCTTCTTGTTTGGGCAAACATGTATGACAGTTGCGACGGACAGCTTGCGCGTCTTACAGGACAGAAAACGGCACTTGGACGTATTCTTGATGGGGCGTCAAGCGATTTTTGGTTTGCTGCGATTTACGGATGCATTGCCATTCGGCTTACTCCCCAATGGGGCGTGTGGATTTGGCTGTTGTGTGCATTAAGCGGTTTGGTGTGTCATGTGCGCCAGTGCCGCCTTTCCGACTATTACCGCCAAATACATTTGTTCTTCCTTAAAGGCAAAGAGGGCAGCGAGATGGACGATGCATCAACGCAGGTGGAACTGTACAAACAGATGAAGTGGAAAGAGCAACCCGTGCAGAAATTCTTCCAGTTCTTCTACAAGAACTATACTGCCGAACAGGAAAAGTCAACACCGCGTTTTCAGGCTTTAAAGGCCGAGATACGCCGCCGCTTTCCTGAACAATTGCCCGAAAGCTTGCGCTCTGATTTCCGCAAAGGCAGTTTGCCGCTTATGAAATACACCAATTTCCTTACGTTCAACTGGCGCAGCATAACGC
>CAVDJG010000064.1:0-9173 GCA_963609005.1 Acidaminococcaceae bacterium | reverse complement strand
GCTCACGCAGACTACCGTTGTTGAGAATTTCCCCGGCTATCCGCAAGGCGTTGACGGCAACCAGATGATGATGGACTTGCGCGAGCAGGCCGCACGGTTCGGCGCCGACATACGCGACGGATCGATAGTAAAGGCCGACTTTTCGGCAGCTCCCTATGTGCTCACCACCGACAGCGGACACGAGATTGAGGCCGACACCGTAATCATTGCAACCGGCGCAAGCGCAAAATATCTGGGTCTGGCCGACGAGAAGAAATACAACGGACAGGGCGTGAGCGCGTGTGCCACATGCGACGGGTTCTTCTACCGCAAGAAGACCGTGGCCGTGGTGGGCGGCGGAGACACAGCCTGCGAGGAAGCAATCTACCTTGCCGGACTGTGCAAGAAAGTGTATATGATTGTGCGCAAACCTTATCTGCGTGCCTCCGACGTGATGAAGAAGCGCGTTGAGGACAACGAGAAGATAGAGATACTTTACGAGCACAACACGCTCGGCCTTTACGGCGAGAACGGCGTGGAAGGCGCACATGTGGTGAAACGCAAGGGCGAGGCCGACGAGCAGCGCTACGATTTGTCCATCGACGGTTTCTTCCTGGCCATAGGACACAAGCCCAACACCGACGTGTTCAAGGAATGGATAGAGCTCGACGAGACGGGATATATAAAGACCGTGGGCGCGACTCCGCGCACAAACGTGGCCGGAGTGTTCGCCGCAGGCGACTGCGCCGACCCCGTTTACCGCCAGGCCATCGTGGCAGCGGGTTCGGGTTGCAAGGCCGCTCTCGAAGCAGAACGCTATCTCACCGAGCACGGCAAATAACGGGCGAGGCATCAGTACACCCGCAAGACAAAGCAAAAGCAGCGGCGGCAAGCAGCGCACACAATCATGCGCAGGCTTGCCGCCGCTGTCATTATGTTTGCCGTACAAAGCGCACGGCTATGGCACAAGGCTTCTAAAGTTTTCTGAAAGTGAGTCGGAGTGACGCGCCCTTAAGCTGCATGCGGCTGCCCGTGAGCTGCTCAACGGCGAAGGTCTCGTCGAGAGCGTTTATTCCGTAAGGACGCAAGAGGTCGGCATTGTCAAGCAGCGGGTCGCCATGCATGCGGTCGTCGAGGCACGCACCGTATACGCGCAGGTTTCCGTTGCTGTGCTCGAAGCGCATGTTGAGGTTGGTGTGCGCATTGTTCTTGTCGGAAACATTAAGCAACCGCATCTGCACCGACCAGAAAAGCAAATCGGCCGAAGTGTCACACATGCCGCCGGTGGACAGTGTGTCGATGCGTTCAAGATGCCAGAAGCCGTCGAGCTTGCCGTTGTCTGACGTTTCAAACTCGCATGAGCACATGACAAGCGCTGCCAAGGCCGAAGCTATGGTGCAGACTGCTGTTTTGCTTTTATATGTTGGTTTCATGTTGTTGTGCATTGAAATGAATGTCGGCGGGCACCGCGCCACACCTTATTATATATATCGCACGCGCGCGAAGGGTCATCGGCTTAACCACCCCGACTTTGACACTGTGAGCTGGAAACCGGCATTGTTACCGAGAATATGCCCGAAATCCATCGCGAAAGCACCACGCGCTGCCCATCCGGCACGCATCCGCCAAGTGGTTTCAACGAGGAAACTCACGTTGTGGTGAGGTTTTGTGTAGGGCCGTTGATAAGTTCCCCACCCTTTCTGCCAAGTTGCGAGCACGCGGTAGCCCACCTTGTCTGACGGTTGTCCCGATGCTCCGAGATGCCAAGCCACAAACCGCGAGTTCTGCACCTCTATGGTGCCGTCGTTGTTGTAAACGGGCGAACGGTAGAGCGGATTGCCAATAACCTGCCCCCAATGCTGCCATCCGGGATAGATGTAATGGTTGTAGAAGTTGTCGTCGCCGCCTATATGGTCGGGCAGGTTAGGCGTGTGGTCGTGGTATATCGGTCCGCTCTGATATTTCGTGTAAAGGTATTCCACAACCACATCGCGCAGCCATCTGCCGTATTTCAGGTTGAATTCCGCGCCGAGCATGATGTCCTTGAAGTCGTATAGCACAAACCTGCGTTTCGTTTGTTTGTTCCATTTTTCGCCATCTCCATATCCGTCTTTGTCAAGATAGAACATTCCCGACTGGTCTTCAAAGAACTTGTCGGCATAGACTGCCATTTTCCAGGTGTCGCTTTCATAGTTAGCCCGTGCCATCCACGACCCCACCATGTCGCCTGAAATGTTTTGGTAGACAGTTTCCCCGGCATCGGCTCCGCCGGGAATGAATGCGTGCCAGAAAGCTTTAAGCCCGGTTTCGCCCTTCACGGCAGTTATTTCGCCGTTCTGCATGCGGTAGGCCGTGCCGCCAAAAAGCGAAGCCATTTCCAAGCCGAGCTCAAGAGAGAACGGCGAAAAGGTGTTTTCGTTGCCGAAACGCAGATAGCCCGCCTTGCTGTGGAACAGCAGACCTTCGGTGTATTTCGACTGCCTTGAGGTGAAATCACGCTGCCAAGCACCATCGGTCATCCTGCCGTAGGCGATGTGTCCCTTTATTGCCACCCAGCCACGGGTGAACGGCAGTGTCACATAGTCGGGCAATGCTATGCGCACTTGCGGCACCGGACGCGCGTTGATGCCGAGAGTCTGCGACCCGCTGCTCAACGCGTTGTTTTTCAACTGCATGGGATATTGTCTGCTGCCAACAGTGAGCACGCCGTGGAGCCAGCGCCCTTCTACATAAGCCTGCTGCACGACGAAATCGCTTGTATAGTGAATCGGCGCCACGATGTCAACGCCATAGCCCATGCCGAAACGCCGCGCCGAGTCGGCACTGAGCTGACGGCTCACGGCCAACCGCGCATATCCGTTCACGCCACTGAGCGAGCTCAGCCCGTATCTGTTGGCATTCAGCCAAAGCGGAGTGCGGTTGTCTGAACACGAAAACTGCACCTCGGCATCATATCTCACGTTGTGCGTCAGGCCGGTTGCAGGCTCGCCGTCAGGGCAATCGGACGTCTGCGCCGCAGCATACAGCACATTTGCCACGACCAGCAGAGCCGTGTAGAGAAAACGTGTGATGTGTCTTGTTGCAATTATGTCCAATGGTTGTGCTCTTGATTTCATGCAGACGGCAGCGTTTCTTACTGCCGTGCCACAATGTGCCGTTTTATATTGTGGAATGTCGCAGTTGCAGTTTCCGTGCGTGTATATATAATAACGCGTCGGCAGCGCGATTATTATAATCACGGTGCACTTTTTGTGTTATGCCGGTCAGCAGTTGCCGATGCTCCGGAACAGTTGCCTGAAAACCGCCGTTTTGGCTTCTTACAAACCGTAAACAGCGTTTAACACATTGCTGCAAATTGTTCTTTTTTTCCTAAAAAGCACTTGTTTTTTATAATATTAAATTTTTCGCGCCTGTCATTTTTTGCACGTTAAGACAAATAAACTAATTTTGCAAACGTTTATAAACAACTTTAAGGACGCAAGACACATATTGATATGTATTCAACCAAGAAAAAGATTGCAATCGCAGCCACTGCCATTGTAGGGCTTGCACTTGTAGGAAGCGTGGCCTTCTTGGGCGTGACGCTCGACAAGCAGAAGAAGGAGAACAAGGAAATGCAGGCACTTGCCGAACTCGACAAGAAAGAAATGGAGAACGAGTATCAGCAGTTTGCCAACCAATACAGTGAAATGAAAACGCAGATAAGCAACGACTCCATCGTGGCCCAGCTCACCGCCGAGCAGGAAAAGACAGAGCGTCTGCTTAAAGAACTGCGCGACACGAAGAGCAACGACGCACGCGAGATAGCCCGACTGAAAAAGGAACTCGCCACAGTGCGTGCCGTGCTGCGCAGCTATGTGATAGAGATTGACTCGCTCAACCGCCTCAACCAGAACCTGACGGCCGAGAACACACGCATAAAAGGACAGTATGACGAGGCCACACGACAGATTGAGGGCCTCAACTCTGAGCGCGCATCGCTGTCGCAGAAGGTGGCAATAGCCGCACAACTCGACGCTACCGGCATCAGCATGAAGCTGAAAAACAAGCGCGGAAAAGACACCGACAAGACAAGCAAATGCAAGAACATACAGGTGAACTTCACCGTGGCCAAGAACGTAACGGCATCCAACGGCACGAAGACATTCTATGTGCGCATAACCACTCCGGCCGGAACAGCGCTCCCCGGAGGCGGAAATTTCAACTACGGCAACCGTTCGCTGGCCAGCACAATGAGCAAAACCGTGGAATACAGCGGCGAGGAACTGCCCGTAAGCATGTTCTGGAGCGTGTCGCAGTCGTTGCTCGAAGGCACCTATCAGGTGAGCATCTTCGCCGACGGCAACATGATAGGATCAAGAAGTTTTACATTTAAATAATTAAATGAGACACATACTCACAATCATCATGGCCTGCCTCGCCATGCAAGGCAATGCCCAGCAGACACTGAGCCTTGACAGTTGCCGCGCACTCGCGCTGCGCAACAACAAGACACTCAGCGCAGCACGGCTGAAACAGGACATGGCACACTACACCGCAAAGGCGGCAAAGACAAAATACCTGCCCCGGATTGACGCAACCGGAGGCTACTTGCTCTCGAGCCGCGAGATTTCGCTGCTCAGCAAAGAGCAGAAAACCACACTGTCGAATCTTGGCAGCGGCACGGCAACGTCGATAAGCGAGAGCATCACACCCATGGTGACCGGACTCGTGCAGAAAGGTATCATAACGCAAGAGCAGGCCGCATATCTTGGCAATGTGATAGGGGGTGTGGGCAATACACTTGCCAATGCAACCAATCAGGTGGGACAGAAAATAGTCGATGCACTGCACACCGACACGCGCAACATGTATGCCGTGTCGGTAATCGTGCGCCAACCCGTCTACATGGGAGGTGCCATCACGGCGGCAAACAACATCGCGCAGATAAACGAGCGCATGGCCGCAAACTCCATACAAGCCACCACACAAAACACACTGTACAACATCGACCAGACTTACTGGACTGTGGTGTCGCTCAAGCACAAGCGCGACCTTGCCGAAAGCTATCTCAATGTTGTCAAGAAACTCAACGACGACGTGAGCAAAATGCTGGCACAAGGCGTGGCAACACGCGCCGACAAGCTGAAAGTGGACGTGAAAGTGAACGAGGCCGAAATGACCCTCACACAGGCCGAAAACGGCCTCTCGCTGTCGCGCATGCTCCTTTGCCAGCTCTGCGGGCTTCCGGCCGAAAGCGATATAACGCTTGCCGACGAAAATTCCGACAACGTGCCGGTCTCGGCAACATGCACCGACGGCGACAAAGCAACTGCCATGGAGAACCGTCCTGAGGTGAAAATGCTCCAGGATGCCGTTGACATAGCCAAGCAAAGCACCAAGCTCATGCGTGCGTCCTACCTCCCGCAGGTGGCACTCATCGGCGGATATACAGCCACAAACCCCAATGTCTACAACGGTTTTGAGCGTAACCTCTCGGGCGTATGGAACGTAGGCGTAATGGTGCGAGTGCCCATTTGGAACTGGATGGAAAGTTCCTACAAGGTGAAGGCAAGCAAGATAGCCACAACCATAGCCTCGCTCGAGCGCGACGACGTGAAAGAAAAGATCGGACTCCAGGTAAGCCAAAGCACATTCAAGGTGAAAGAAGCAAGCAAACGGCTCGCCATGGCACAGAAAAACGTGGAGAATGCCGAAGAGAACCTGCGCTGCGCAAACCTCGGTTTCAAGGAGGGCGTGATGCAGACTACCGAGGTGATGGCGGCACAAACCGCATGGCTCCAGGCCCAGTCGCAGAAAATCGACGCCGAAATCGACGTCCGTCTGAGCCAGACCAACCTGAAGAAGGCACTCGGAACACTACAATAGAACACTCAAAGAACCAAACAAAACATACATCATGTCTGAAAAAACACAACATAAGAACATCCTTGTCACAATCGCAGTGTCGGTTGCAATCGTTGCGGCAATCGTGGCCATAGGCTCACTGGCACTCAAACAGGAGCCGGAGATAATAGAAGGACAAGTGGAGGTTTCGGAATACCGCGTATCAAGCAAGGTTCCGGGCCGCATATTGGAGATAAGGGTAAAGGAAGGCGACTTCGTAAACGTGGGCGACACACTCGCCATTCTCGACGCTCCCGAGGTGAAAGCCAAGATGACACAGGCCCAGTCGGCCGAGAATGCAGCCAGTGCCATGGACGAAATGGCCAACAACGGCGCACGCAAGGAGCAGGTAAGGGCAGCCTTTGCCGTGCTGCAACAGGCCAAAGCCGGACTTGAAATAGCTCAGAAATCATACAACCGCGTGCAGAAACTCTACGACGAGGGAGTGATGTCGGCACAGAAACGCGACGAGGCATTCGCCAACTACAAGGCCATTGAAGCCCAGGTGAAGGCCGCACAGAGCCAATACGACATGGCTGTAAACGGAGCGCGCGCCGAGGAGAAGAAAGCCGCCGCCGCACAGGTAGACCGTGCCAAGGGTGCAGTGCAGGAAGTTTCGTCATACATACACGAGACAGTGCAGACAGCACAAATGGCAGGCGAAGTGAGCGACATATATCCCAAGGTGGGCGAACTCGTAGGCACCGGATCGCCAATAATGTCGGTATCGGTGATGACCGACATGTGGGGCACGTTCAATGTGCGCGAAGACCAGCTCAACGGAATGCGCGTGGGCAGCACCTTCAAGGCTTTCGTGCCGGCCTTCAACAAGGAGATACGCATGAAGGTTTACTACATGAAAGACCAGGGAACGTATGCCGTGTGGAAAGCCACCAAGTCGAACGGACAGTACGACCTCAAGACATTCGAGGTGAAAGCACGCGCCATAGACAAGATTGACGGGCTCCGCCCCGGAATGTCGCTTGTGTTGAAACAGGAGTAACAGAAAGTGGCACTGAAACAAACATTTAAAAGAATAGCCGCCGTGGCACTACGCGAATGCGGACGGCTGCGCGAAAACCGCATATACCTTTTCTGTATGGTGGTTTTCCCGATTGTCGTGACCGTATTCTTCACCTCGCTCATGGACGAGGGACAGCCCGAGGAGATGCCTATCGGCATCGTCGATCTTGACAATTCGGCCACGACACGCAAGCTGGCACGCACTCTCGACGCATTCCAGTCGACGAAAATCGTGGCCCACTACTCCAACTTCGAAGAGGCGCGCAAGGCCATGCAGCGCGGCAAGATATACGGTTTTCTGTATTTTCCGGCCAAGACCACATCAGAACTGTTGGCATCGCGCCAGCCGAAGATTTCATTCTATTACAGCTATGCGTCGCTCACGGCAGGTTCGCTCGTGTTCCGCGACCTGAAGACGGCAGCCTCGCTCGGATCGGCGGGAGTAGGTTCGTCGGTAATGTCGGCCAAGGGTTACACCCAGAAACAGATACAGACATTTCTTCAGCCCATAGCCATCAACCTGCACCCGATAAACAACCCGTGGGTGAACTACAACATCTACCTCAGCACAATGCTCGTGCCGGGATGCATACTGTTGTTCGTATTCCTCATAACGGCCTACTCCTTAGGCACCGAACTAAAGATGAACACCTCGCGCGATCTGCTGGCTACGGCCGGAGGCAACATCTACATAGCCATATTCGGCAAGCTGCTGCCACAGACGCTGACATTCCTTGCCATTATCTACGGCTATTTCTTCTACATCTTCGGAGTGCTCGATTTCCCCTATCCGGGCGGCATCATCCCAATAGCGGTGCTCGGGCTGCTCGGCACGGTGGCCTCGCAGGGGCTTGCCCTGTTCTTCTTCGGTTTGTTCCCGTCGCTCCGCATGTCGATGAGCATGTGCTCGTTGTGGGGCGTGCTCAGCTTCTCGCTCGTGGGTTCGGCGTTCCCCGCCATGGCAATGGACCCTGAGCTTCAGGTGGCATCATGCCTTTTCCCCCTGCGCCATTTCTTCACCATCTACCAAATAAGCATTTTCAACGGATTTCCGCTCACCGATGTGGCCACAAGCATGGCCGCGCTTGCGGCGTTTGCGCTCGTGCCTGTCGTGCTGCTGCCGCATGTGCGCACCGTGATGAGCAAATACGTTTACCTTGACTGACGTTGGAATGAACAAAATCTGCAACATATTACACAACATAGCAACCGATGCGGCCAAAGTGGCGCTGCACGAGTTGCGCTTGATTTTCAAGGACGAGGGAGTGCTCATCTTCGTTGTTCTGCTGCCCCTGCTCTACCCCTTGCTCTACTCTTGGATATACAACAACGAAGTGGTGAGGGAAGTTCCGGTAGCGGTGGTTGACATGTCGCACAGTGCCGAGAGCCGCCAGTTTATCAGGGCATACGATTCCTCGCCCGACGTTAAGGTGGCCTACCACTGCAACAACATCGAAGAAGCGCGCCAACTCGTGGGCCGTCAGAAAGTGTGCGGCATTGTGTATTTCCCGAGCGACTTCGGCACGCGCCTCGGACGCATGGAACAGGCTCATGTGAGCATATACTGCAACATGGCCATCATGCTCAACTACAAGGCCATCTACCAGACCGCGACTGCCGTGCAGGGCAGCATAAACTCAAAGATACAGATAAAGTTGTCGGGCAACTACACCTCGCGCGAAGACGAGATTGGCACCAAACCGCTCGATTTCGACGAGGTGCCGATGTTCAACAACACCGGGGGCTACGGCAATTTCATACTTCCCTGCGTGCTTGTCCTTATCATCCAGCAAGTGCTTCTGCTCAGTGTCGGGATGTCGATGGGAACGTCAATGGAGCGGCACAAGCTCGGAAGCCTCGCCTCAATGTCGGGACGTCACTTCGGAATGGGACGCATAATGCTCGGGCGCACGATAGCTCTCTTCGGTTTCTTCGCACTCATAGCCACCTATGTGCTGCTTGCCGTGCCGCGCATGTTCCACTTTGTGCAGCTCGTACATGCACAAAGCCTTGCCCTGCTCATGGTGCCCTACTTGCTCGCATGCATATTCTTCGCCTACACGTTCTCGTTGTTCGTGCGTCAGCGCGAGAATGTCATGCTGCTTGTGGTGTTCACATCAGTGCCCTTCCTGTTTCTCTCTGGAATGTCGTGGCCGCAGAGCAACATCCCGGAATTCTGGCGCGTGTTCTCGTGGATTATTCCCTCCACGTTTGGAGTGCAGGGATTTGTAAAGCTCAACACGCTCGGTGCAACCTTCAACGACATAATGCCCGAGGTGCACGCA
>CAVDJG010000063.1:0-9375 GCA_963609005.1 Acidaminococcaceae bacterium | reverse complement strand
CACATGAAGGAATATATAGCCACGACACTGGAAAGCGTGTTCTCAATGGCCGGAATGAAGGTGGAGATGAGCGGCAGCTACGGCGGATGGGATCCGAACACCGACAGCGAACTGCTCAAGCTTCTCGAGAAAAACTATCGTGAACTGTTTGGCGAGGACGCCATTGAGCAGGTTGACCATGCCGGTTTGGAGTGCTCGGTGATATTGGGCAAATATCCCAACCTCGATGTCGTGTCGCTCGGTCCAACGCTGCGGTCGCCGCACACCACGAGCGAGCGTTGCTACATACCTACGATAGCTCCGTTCTGGGAACTGCTCAAGAAGACACTCGAGACAGTGCCCGTGAAGTGACATTCTCGCATCTGAGCACGGCGTGCTGCATAATATAATACAAGCACTGCCGATAGACAAGCCGAAACTGCATGCGTAAAGCGTGTGCGGTTTCGGCTTTTTCATTGTTGATTAGCCTGCATCACGGCTTCTGTTTTTGACATTTCAAAACTGCCGAGAATGCCGTTTCTCCGCGCTGAATGCAACTGAGTAGGATTTGTGCGTATTCTCATTACGGTTGTGTAATGCCTTGAAAATCAAAGATGTATGCTTACGACAGCGTGTTTTGTTGTGTCTGCCGAAGCTGTCGGCCGTCGGTTTTTGTTGCAAGTAGGGCTTGTTTGTGCGTTGCAGAAGCCTTCGTTTTGGTTTGAACACGCCTTCTCCGTGATGCAACAAAGGCTTGTTCGATGGTCAAACAAGCCTTTGTCGTGATGTTGTATTCGCTGAGTTGCGGCGAAAAGACGTAAATTCTTTACCGCCGTTGTCTGGTTTGGCGATTTCCGCGGTAAAAGTTTTTTACTGTCAACGGGCGTTTTTTAACATTTCGGCACCGGCACATTCAATACGAGGCGGTGCATTCTATACCCATTGCGGCTACACGGTCGCGTATGCCGTTGAGCTCTTCGTGGGTGGCTTTGAGCAACCCGTGGTCGGGCGTTTCGCGGTCGATGGTGTAAATCATCACCTCGCGCGGCTTTATGCGCATCACCGCCTGCAGCCAAGGATCCACATATTCGTCGCCGGTGTTGTTGACGTCATGTCCGTTTGATGAGCCCTTCATAAACATTGTCTGTATCGTCACGTGTCCGTGAAACGATGCCATCGTTTCTATTATGCGCTCCACGTCGTAGGCTGCACTTGTGGGCCTGTCTACGCGGCGTATGTATTCGGGGCACACGGTGTCGAGTTTCAGTATGTTGTTGTCCACGCGCATGAGTGCGGCATGCACCTCGGGGCGGTGGGCCATAGTGCTGTTGCTCAGCACCGACACTTTGGCCTCGGGGCAGTAGCGGTTGCGCAGTGAAATGGTGTCGTCGATTATTGCCGCGAAGTCGGGGTGCGCCGTGGGCTCGCCGTTGCCGGCAAACGTTATAACATCGAGTTTTTGCCCTTTGGCGCGCATCCCGTCGAGCGTGGCCTCGAGCCTTTCGGCCACAAGTTCACGGCTGGGCCGCGGCAGGGTGGGGCGGTGGTCGGCGTTGAAACCGCATTCGCAATAGATGCAGTCGAATGTGCACAGTTTTCCGTCGGCAGGCTGCAGGTTTACGCCCAGCGACGTGCCGAGCCGCCGGCTGTGTATTGGCCCGAATATGGGCGAGGGATAGATTATTGTAGACATGGTGTTTGTTAGTCTTTCGGCTTTTGTGCATCCACGGGCTTTTGCGCCTGTTGCGGCTGCCGGTGGTGCTGCCGTTATCACTCGGCAAAGGTATGCAAAATAAGTCTATTGCGCCTGTTAATAGTGGTTAAACCTTTGGTTGACAGGATATTTTTTTGTTACTTTGCATCAAATTTGGAATGATATATCCATTACGGAATGGGAAAGAAGCGAAACAATACCCGCAGTCGTCAGGGATTGCAGGCGGTAACTCTTTGCATAAGCACGGCACTGGTGCTCGTGTTGCTTGGCCTTGTGGTGTTCTCGGTGCTTACGGCCCGCAACCTCTCGGCCTATGTGAGGCAGAACATAGTGGTGACACTCATGCTGCAGGACGACATGACACAGCCTGAGGCGCGTGCCTTCTGTTCGCGTCTGCAAAAGAAACCCTATATATACGGTCTTGAATATGTGAGCAAGGAGCAGGCCCTGCGCGAGGGCATACGCACTTTGGGTGCCGACCCGCGCGAGTTTGTCGACGACAACCCGTTCCTCTCGTCGGTAGAGCTTACGCTGAAAGCCGACTATGCCAACAGCGACTCGCTTGCCGCAATTTCTGCCGAACTGAGCAGCTACCCCAAGGTGAGCGGCGTGAAATACCAGAAAGACCTCATCGACTCGGTAAATGCCAACATAGCAAAGATAAGCATCGTGCTGCTCTCGCTTGCCGCTTTGCTCACGATAGTGTCGTTCTCGCTCATCAACAACACTGTGCGGCTTGGCATCTATGCACGCCGCTTCTCAATACACACCATGAAACTTGTGGGCGCGTCGTGGGGATTCATACGCGGCCCGTTTGTGCGCCGATCCGTTGCCATAGGCCTTGTGGCCTCGGTGCTTGCATGCGGTGTGCTGGGTGGGTGTGTATATGCGCTCTATGTGTATGAGCCCGGCATCATCGGCATACTCACATGGGACGTGCTTGCCATAACCGCAGCCCTTGTGGTAGTGTTCGGCATAGCAATCACTGCCTTGTGTGCAACCGTTTCGGTGAACAAATTCCTGCGCATGAAGGCCGACGATCTCTACAAAATATGATGCTCCCGGCGTTGCAGAAACCCAAGCCGGTGTTGCAGAAACTCAGATAAAAAACATTTATATATAATAATGTGTGCGGAGCAAGTGTTCCGCCACTGTTTAGCGAAAATATAAAAATGGACAAACGTAACTTAGCTTTCGGAAAGACAAACTACATTCTCCTTGCAGTGGGAATGGCTGTCGTCATCATCGGTTTTATTCTTATGAGCGGAGCCGGGTCGGACGAGACAACGTTTTCGGCCGATATTTTCAGTGTGCGCCGTGTAAAGGTGGCTCCGGTTGTGTGCTTCCTCGGTTTCATATCAATCATCTATGCCATCATACGCAAGCCGCGTGAGGATAACGGCGAATTGGTGAACGACGAAACCGACAGCACAAAAGAGTGAAAAGGTGAGGCAGAGCACGCACAGGCTAATGGCGCGCCCTGCCTTGATGCGTGGCATCGGCCCTGCGTTGCAGTGCCTTTGTGTGCCTTTGCAGCACATGGCTTTTGCTGCATCTGACATTAGGTAGATTACGACTTTTCTTATTCATTTATTCACAAACAGACAAAATGGACTGGTTACAGGCATTGATTCTGGGCATAGTGCAGGGTCTCACCGAGTATCTCCCGGTGAGCAGCAGCGGACACTTGGCCATAGGATCTTATCTTTTCGGCGTTAACGGCGAGGACAACCTCGCTTTCACAATATTGGTGCACGTTGCCACGGTGCTCAGCACGCTTGTGGTGTTGTGGAAAGAGATTGACTGGATACTCAAGGGACTGTTCAAGTTCCGCATGAACGACGAGACAAAATATTTCATCAACATCATAGTCTCGATGATACCCGTAGGCATTGTCGGCGTGTTCTTCAAGGACAAGGTGGAGCAAGTGTTCGGGTCGGGACTGCTCATCGTGGGCTGCTGCCTGCTGCTCACGGCTCTGCTGCTCACGTTCTCCTACTATGCACGGCCGCGTCAGCGTGATCGCATAAGTCTGCGCGACGCTTTCATCATAGGCATAGCCCAGGCATGTGCCGTGTTGCCCGGTCTTTCGCGCTCCGGCTCCACCATAGCCACCGGTCTGCTCTTGGGCAACAGCAAGGAGCGCCTCGCGCAGTTCTCATTCCTCATGGTCATCCCCCCCATACTAGGCGAGGCACTGCTCGACGTGCTGAAAATAGTCAAAGGCGAAGAGGCTTTCGGCAATGTTGAGGCCGTTCCGCTCATCGTTGGCTTTGTGGCAGCATTTGTGAGCGGTTGCATAGCGTGCAAGTGGATGATAAACATTGTGAAGAAAGGCAAGCTCGTGTGGTTTGGCGTGTATTGCGCCATAGCCGGAGCCGTGACGATAGTGTGCTCGCTTTTGTAAACGTTACCCGTAAAATGCAATGAATTTCAACAAAGGAGAAGTGTTTGCGGTTGACAAGCCCTACCGCATGTCGAGCTTCGGTGCACTGGCGCGCGTGCGTTTCCTCATATCAAGACGCATGGGCGTGAAGCGCGTGAAGATAGGCCATGCCGGAACACTCGACCCCCTTGCCACCGGAGTGCTTGTGCTGTGCACAGGCAAGATGACGAAACGCATCGAAGAGTTTCAGGGACATTCAAAGGAATACACTGCCACGTTGCAGCTCGGTGCTACCACTGCGAGCTACGACATGGAGCATGAAGTGGATGCCACTTATCCCACCGACGGGATAACGCGCGAGCGCATACTCGATGTCCTGGCCTCGTTCACTGGCGACATACAGCAGGTGCCGCCCACCTACAGTGCGTGCAAGGTGAACGGCGACCGTGCCTACAAGCTGCGCCGCAAGGGCCGGGAAGTGGAGCTTGCGCCGAAAAGCATACACATCGACGCTATAGATCTCACCGAGTTTGACCCTGACACGATGCGCATGAGCATACGTGTGGCCTGCGGCAAGGGCACCTACATACGCGCCCTTGCACGCGACATCGGGCGAGCCTTGGGCAGCGGGGCCTACCTTACGGCGTTGCGTCGCACACGGGTGGGGCAGTTTGGCATAGCCGAGTGTATAGGCTTCGACGACTTCGAGAATTGGCTCGACAGTCAGGAAATTGAAAACAACGAAGAAGGAAAATAAATATAATGAAATTATCACAGTTCAAATTCAAGTTGCCCGAGGAGCAGATAGCCCTCCATCCGCATAGCGTAGAGCATGAATTTGTCAATGGGGCAGGCGAGAAGCACACCTTCCGCGTGACACGCCGTGACGAGTGCCGGCTTATGGTGCTGCACCGCAAATCGCAGACCATCGACATGTTCCGCCGTGACGAGAAAGGAAATCCCATAGAAGGCGATTTTCTCGACTTCCGCAACATTCTCGACTATTTCGACGAGGGCGACACGTTCATATTCAACGACACTAAGGTTTTCCCCGCACGCCTGTATGGCACCAAGGAGAAAACCGATGCCAAGATAGAGGTGTTTCTGCTGCGTGAGCTTAACCAGGAGATGCGCCTTTGGGATGTTCTCGTTGAGCCGGCACGCAAGATACGCATAGGCAACAAACTGTTCTTCGACGAGAGCGGCACCATGGTGGCCGAGGTAATCGACAACACCACAAGCCGCGGGCGCACACTGCGCTTTCTCTACGACTGTCCGCACGAAGAGTTCAAGCGTGAGCTTTACTCGCTCGGCGAAGCCCCGCTGCCGCGTTATGTCATCGACCGACGCGAAAATCCCCATGCCACCGAAGATGATTTCGACGATTTCCAGTGCATCTTTGCCAAGCATGAGGGTGCCGTGACCGCTCCGGCCACTGGTTTGCACTTCTCGCGCGAACTTATGAAGCGCATGGAGATAAAGGGTCTGCACTTTGCCTACATCACCCTACATTGCGGTCTTGGCAATTTCCACGACATAGAGGTGGAAGACCTCACCAAGCACAAAATGGATTCTGAGCAGATGTTTGTGCGTGCCGAGGCATGCAAGACTGTCAACGAAGCCAAGCTCAACGGCCATCATGTGTGTGCTGTGGGCACGAGCGTCGTGAAGGCCACCGAGACTGCCGTGGGCACCGACGGACTGCTGAAGGAGTTTGAGGGTTGGACCAACAAGTTCATTTTCCCGCCATACGATTTCGGACTGGCCGATTCTATGGTGTCGAATTTCTATCATCCTTACTCCACACTGCTCATGGAAACAACCGCCTTTGGCGGCTACGACCTCGTGATGGAGGCTTACGACCTGGCCGTGAAAAACGGCTACATGTTTGGATGCTACGGCGACGCACTCCTCATTCTCGACGATTGACGCGCAACGGTAGTATAACGGCATAAACAGTATGGACGGCATCTTGCACAAGGCTTATCTCTCGCTCGGGGCAAACATAGGCAACCGCAAGCGCACTCTGTGCGAGGCGGTGGATCTTTTGGGCGAAACTGTGGGCTGTGTCAGCCGCCAGTCGTCGGTGTTTGAAACCGAACCGTGGGGCTTCGACACTCCCAACAAGTTTCTCAACATGTGTGTGTGCGTAGAAACCGCATTGTCGCCGTTTGAACTTCTCGATGCCACACAAGACATTGAAAAGCGGCTTGGAAGGGTGGGGAAAACCACCGACGACGGCCAATACCACGACCGCGTGATTGACATCGACATTCTGATCTACGACGATGAACACATCTCGTCAGACAGGCTCACCGTTCCGCATCCGCTCATGCACGAGCGCGATTTCGTGATGAAGCCTCTTGAAGAAATAATACACTGAAACAGGCTTCCCCGTGCACGGCATGGCCACAGTGCAGCCTTGCCGTGAATGATATACACAACTGGGACGGCCTGAAAGAATGTAGGAAAAACTCGAATAAAACAGGGGCGGCACAAAACTTTTTTACAAGCTTTGTGCCGCCCCTGTTTTCTTCGTTTTTTTATGTTGTCAGAATGCGTTTTTACGATAATTTTGATTAAGTTTGCAAAACAAACAAGCTTAAATCAAAATACACACAATCATTATGAACAATCAAAAGGAAATTATAAGTCATTTCGATATTCAAGGAGAGGTGGCACAGGTGACACCTCTTGGCAACGGACTCATCAACGACACCTACCGCGTGGAAATGTCTGATGCCGACGATGCCGGTTATGTGTTGCAGCGCATAAACGACAAGGTGTTCACCAATGTCGAACTTCTGCAGCACAACATTGAGGCCGTCACGGCGCACATCCGCCGCAAGCTCGAGGCCGAAGGTGCCGACGACATCGACCGGCGGGTGCTGCATTTCGTCAAGGCCGATACCGGGAAAACCTACTGGCAGGCTCCCGACGGTAACTACTGGCGCGTTTCGCGTTTCATTCCACGGGCAAAAACCTATGAGGCAGTAACGCCCGAATACTCCTATTATGCAGGAAATGCTTTCGGAAATTTCGAAGCTATGCTTGCCGACATACCCGAACCGCTCGGCGAGACGATACCCGATTTTCACAACATGGAGCTTCGCCGCGACCAACTGCGGCAGGCCGTGAAGGAAGACCGTCCGGGAAGAGCCGCAGAAGTGGCCGCATTTGTGGATCAACTTGAGCAGTATGCCGACGAAATGTGCGCCGCACAGCAGTTGAAGCGCGAGGGAAAACTGCCCACACGCATCTGCCATTGCGACACGAAAATAAACAATATGATGTTCGACGAGCAGGGACATGTGCTCTGTGTTATCGACCTCGACACCACAATGCCCAGTCTGTTCTACTCCGACTACGGCGATTTCCTGCGCAGCGCGGCAAACACCATAGCCGAAGACTCGCCTGAATTTGACAAAATTGATGTGCGCATGGACATCTTCGAAGCATTCACCCGCGGCTACATGGAAACCGCATCGGCATTTCTCACGCCGCTTGAAACAAGCATGTTGCCCTATGCCGTGCAGCTGTTCCCGTATATGCAGTCGGTGCGTTTCCTCACCGATTATCTCAACGGTGATGTGTATTGGAAAACGGCTTACCCCACGCACAACCTTGTGCGTGCGCAAAACCAGTGGCACCTGTTCCTTAAAACGCGTGATCACAAGGCCGAAATGCAGGCGTTTATAAATTCGCTTGCTAACGGGCGGTGAAATATGCCACCAGGCAAATAGATAACGAACAAAAGCAAATGCGTGCAGAACAATGAGTTGTGCGCATTTTGCGTTTATAGGGTTCACGGTTCTTATGCCTTTGCTATGCGTTTGTTTACCGCTTATTTGCAGTATATTTGCAGCACGACAAAAAGTAGATAATGTGGAACTTGTTCCTACCAATACATACTAATGCATACATAGGGCCTGCTAATATTGTAAGCGAAGAAATAACAAAATGCTGATTTTTGCTCACAAATATTCTTTTTACGTTAGTTTTGCGTAGAATTATTCATGTTATTTCTTTTATGACAGAACTTTTTGTTAATTTTGCAAGGCAATGTATAATGCTTTGATTCAATTTCATTCATTAGAGTTGCAAGTAAACTGATTGTCGAACTTAAAATAGATTAAATAAGAAACAGATAGATATACAAGAATGAAACGCTAAGGGTTGTACTATTCCAAGAATAGATTCCCAACAAGAGACTTATATTGAGGTCTTACAACCTCATAATATTAACCACGCGTTTCCGTTCTTTACTTTTTGGATATTGAGCTTTTAGCTCTTGTTCTCTTTCTATGAATACCGCCAATTTTCAACGTACGAGGACAAGCAGTAGGAAAGTTCACGCTTATAGGCGTGGACTGTTCCGTGCTTGTTGTACGTGAAGGTCACTTGGCGGTAACCTATAGAAAGGCAAGCATCGGAACGGTTGCACGTCTTTTATTTTTTCGCATGAAACATAAACTAATTTACATGTTTGCTTGCATGGCATTGGCTTCTTGTGGATCAACACAACTTACGACAAGTAGTGTCGGTTATCAGTCAGTGAGAACAACCCATGCACAACCATCTCAGATGTCTCCAATTCCCGATGTTGCTAAAATTGCTGTTGCATATACAATTGATGGAGATGGTGCTTTAACCGCTGTTGTGTATAACCGCACATCTGAGATTATGACCATAGACCAAACAAAGTCGTTCTTTGTCAATTCAGATGGAAAATCAGTTTCTTATTACGACCCTACGGTACGAACTACTTCCGTGACGGACATGTCTTCAGTGACAAAGGGTGGCTCAGTCAATCTTGGTGCCATTGCAGGAGCTTTTGGCATAGGCGGAGCAATCGGGCAAATAGCAAACGGCATTAATCTCGGCGGGTCTGGAACAAACGGAACTGCCGAGACCACAACAACATACATTGCCGATTTGCCACAAGTGTCTCTTGCGCCACACAGCAATGGGGCTATGTCTAAAACCTTCCGTATCAGAGGGATAGGACATCCATCATCGTTGGGTGGTGCCGTAAACCAACCTTCACTAACCAAGGAGCAGTCATATTGCCGTTTTAGCGTTTGCATTTCATACTCAATAGACGGAGGACAGACTTTTGACAAGCTAGTTACTGACTTTTATGCAAATTCAAAAGTCGTAGTTCCTGTAACACAAAAGGGAAGGGTGAACGATGCCTTAAGGCAAGTGTATCAGTCAAAACAGGACGCCATAAACGAATATTGGTGGTTGCTGCATTTCAATTACAACATACCTACCGGCTACAACAAGAGAGTAC
>CAVDJG010000062.1:6734-9380 GCA_963609005.1 Acidaminococcaceae bacterium | reverse complement strand
ATGCACGACAATCCACTGGCAACAAGCCCCACACGGGTGGGCATGTAGCTATTTGAAATACATTGAATTTACCGCGAATTGTTTACTGTTTGCAAGTTTTTAAGGTATTCTGATTACATTATGTCGCTTCACTCCACCCTATCGGTTGTTTTTAACACCGTGTTTTTTGCTCTCGGGCGGCAGTCATGTGGCAAAAATAATATTTTATTTGCAAACCGCAAAGAAAACAGAACAAAAAAAAATGCGCTGCGACCTCACGATCTAGCGCACACACAGAGAAGATTAATAAAAATCTCCAAAATGCCTGCCTGTGCCCTTCGCGGGTGCCGACAAGCCAATCCTTATATCAAATTATACTAAAAACTAAAAGTCAGTCAGTGCAGCCGGCTGCATCGGTTGCGGTCGTTCCGCTTTGGTGCGGTGCCTCTCCTTGCCCCATTTCGCGCCCCGCCAAGCTGCGATGCGGTCGTGGCAGTGCCGAGTTGCGGCGTTGTCAGCCGGCCTGTCAATTTATTGTCTTTCATTATGCAGCTCCGCGCGACACAACACACGGGGCATTTTTGCAAAAATAAGAAATAATTATCATCTGCCAAAGAAAAAGTGTCTGAAAAATCTCCGCAGCGTAAAAAATAGTGCAAAAGTGGGTCAATGCAAGCAGTTTAGGCACTGTTTCACTTGTGTTTGTCGCGTTATTTGCCTAACTTTGCGCATGGTTTCACGCCTCAGCATAGCCACTGCCGCCCGCCGGGCGGGCAGTGCACCAATCGTGCGGCGGCAACCGGCACAACCAAACACCATAGGCACATGAGAGCAGTAATACAGCGCGTGACGCACGCAAGAGTGAGCATAGGCGGCAAGGAGAAGTCGGCCATAGGCTTGGGCTACCTCATCCTGCTCGGCGTGGAGGCCGCCGACACGGCCGACGACGTGGAGTGGCTCGTGCGCAAGGTGGCCGGCCTGCGCGTATTCGACGACGACAACGGCGTGATGAACCGCTCCATACTCGACGTTGCGGGCAACGCCCTCGTGGTGAGCCAGTTCACGCTCTTCGCCTCCTACAAGAAAGGCAACCGCCCGTCGTGGCTCCGCGCCGCGCGGCACGAGATTTCCATTCCGCTCTACGAACTCTTCTGCCGCCGCCTGAGCGAGGCCATAGGCCGCGAGGTGGGCACGGGAGAGTTTGGCGCCGACATGCAGGTGGAACTTGAAAACGACGGCCCGGTGACGATATGCATGGACACCAAGAACCGGGAGTGAACCCTGCCCCGGGCACGCACGATGCGCGCCGCACTCACGGCCTGCCGCCACACAACCACAAAACCCTAACGCTGACACATGTGCAAAGACAACAACATAACCATAAGCGAAGCGCAGCTCATGGTGGACAATTGGGTGAAGACCTACGGAGTGCGCTATTTCTCTGAACTGAGCAACATGGCGTGCCTCACCGAGGAGGTGGGCGAGCTGGCGCGCATAATGGTGCGCCGCTACGGCGACCAGAGCGCCAAGGCGGGCGAAAACCTCAACCTTGCCGACGAGATGGCCGACGTGATGTGGGTGCTCATGTGCCTGGCCAACCAGACGGGGGTTGACCTCACCGACGCTTTGCGCCGCAACATGGCAAAAAAGACCGCACGCGACAGTACGCGACACCTTGACAATCCGAAGCTCGCAAAGCCTGCCGACGGCGGAACATGCAACCGCGGCGGTGAAACCGAATGAACTATAAGGGCGGCCACGCCGCCTGCCTGCAAACCGAAAATTAAAAACAACAAGCAAAATATGGGAACAATAACAGACCAGGTCCGCGCCCAGCAGCAGGACAACAGCACCAAGCAGCGTGCAAGCAAATATGAAGAGGCACTAGCAAAATACAACCTCGAGGCCGACGACAACGCCGTGCGCGACGCCGTGCGCACGCTGATAGCCGAGAAAGCGCACCTCAACGACACACCCGAGGTGAAGCGATTCCTCTTCGGCAGCATCGAACTTACATCGCTCAAGACCACCGACTCCGACACGAGCATACTCGCGTTCACCGAGCGTGTGAACGACTTCGACAACCAGTTTCCCGACCTTCCGCACGTGGCCACGATATGCGTCTACCCGTGTTTCGCCCAGACCGTGGCCGAATCGCTCGAGGTTGACGGCGTGGAGATAGCCTGCGTGTCGGGATCGTTCCCCTCGTCGCAGGCACGCATCGAGGTGAAGATAGCCGAGACATCGCTCGCCGTGGCCGACGGAGCCACCGAGATTGACATCGTGATGCCGGTGGGCAAGTTTCTCTCGGGCGACTACGAGGGCGTGGCCGACGACATTTCCGAACTGAAATCGGCATGCGGCGAAGCTCCCATGAAGGTGATACTCGAGACAGGATGCCTCAAGACGGCCAAAAACATAAAGACTGCCTCTATACTCGCCATGTATGCCGGAGCCGACTACATAAAGACATCAACAGGCAAACTCGAACCGGCTGCCACGCCCGAGGCCGCCTACGTGATGTGCCAGGCCATAAAGGAATATTACGACGAAACGGGCATACAGATAGGCTTCAAGCCCGCCGGAGGCATCAACTCGGTTATGGATGCCGTGATTTACTACACCATCGTAAAAGAGGTGCTGGGCGAAAACTGGCTCACCAACAAG
>CAVDJG010000062.1:0-6724 GCA_963609005.1 Acidaminococcaceae bacterium | reverse complement strand
TGCTCCTGAGCGAACTGAAAGGCGAGCAGATAAAGTTCTTCTAACAGAAAACGCCCATTTCATCGCGGCACACCTGCCGCACAAAACGCAAAAACGCCCATTTCACCGCCCTGCCGCGACAACTGATGCGCAGCAGGGCGGCACGCAATACAGGATAATTCAACTCTTAAAAACACAACAACATGAAGAAACTAATCTCATTTATGGCCGCCGCGCTTATCGCAGCGCCGTCGGCTTCACAGGCACAAACCGCCGAAACGGTGAGCCACGCCGCTGGCATCGTGAAGAAAATGCTTCTGCCCGACCTTGCAAAGGCAGCAGCCAAGAAGGCAGCAGAGGGCAGCGTGTGGCGTCCGGGCAAGTCGGCCGTCTACGAATATGCCTCGGGCAACTGGAACAAGGAGTGCGACCACACATTCACCTACAACGCCGCTGGCTATGTACTAACCGACGAGGCCACGGCCACCGACGGCAGTCGCACGCTCACCACCACTACCTACGACAGCTATCTGCCCTCCTACGCCACAAGCACCACCGAGAGCACACGCACAAATGCATCGTCGGCATGGGGCGAACCGCGCGAGATACTGCGCCGCGAGACTACACACGACAGCGAGGGAAGGATAACACGCGTAGTGGCCTACAACTGGGACGACGACGAGGAAGCCCTTGAAGAGGCCGGCACCATGACCATCAAATACGACAGCGAAGGCAAGGCGAGCGAGATAAAGATGTCGCAATTCAACAGCGATGCGGGCAACATCAACATCACCGTGAGCAACATAAAGTGGTATGAATACGACTATTCCACCCTCTTCTCGATACTCGACAACGACGGCGACGACTTCGGGCTCACCGGCAACGACGCAGGCAAGATAACATCGGCCGACATAACGCTCACGGCAAGCAACCTCTCGATGAACGGAACGATTTCGGGAACTTATTCGGACAGCGGCTATCAGCAGACATTGTCAATAAAATACATGGGCTATACGGTCACATCGATGCAGTATGACATGGCTTATACCGACGCCAACGGAAGCTGCGTGTCAACCACCGTCACCAAGTCGCAGGAGGGCACCAGCTACGAACGCCAGACAATAACCTGCAACAATCAAGGCGACTGCACCGCAACAATCACCAAGCAGGGATCTTCGGCCGACGACCTGAGCACCCTTGAAGGCTACACCTTCGACTACACCTACGCCGACGGCCACATAGCCGAGGTATTGACAAGCGAGTGGGCAGCCGACGACGAGCCTTATTCGCCGCTCTCCAAGACGGTGTATTCCGACTATGCCGACGTTGCCGCAGGCATAAACGCAGCCACCGCCAGTCCGGCCAACGCCGCCACAACGGTTTACAGCATCGGCGGAAGCCGCGTGGGCACCACCACAGGCAACATTGGCAAGGGCATCTACATCGTGCGCCAAGGCGCTTCGGCAAAGAAAGTCGTGGTGAAGTGATTGCGGCAGAAAACGCCCATTTCACCGTGAACTTACGGCGAAAAACGGCGGTTTCACCGTATGTTTAAAAATAATGCGGGGCACAACCTACATGAGGTTGTGCCCCGCACTGTTTTATTGTAGCCTTAACGGGTGGCATTACATGTCGCGGCGTATCACATAGTCGAGATAGGCCGTGAGGCTTCGGCTTATTGCTTCGTCGTGCACGTGGCCACTGATGTATTCCATTGCATCGCGGTGAAACTCCCACATGCGCTTCTCGGCATACTCGATGCCGCCCTCGCGCTTGGTGTATTCCACGAGCTGCGCCACCTCGGCGGGCGTCACGGTGCGGTCTTTCACCTTGTAGGCCAACTCGAGCATGGCCTTGTCGCCGCCGTTGTTGAGCGCGTAAATGGCCGGAAGCGTGATCTTGCCCTCGGCCATGTCGTTGCCCGTGGGCTTGCCTATCTCGTCGGAATCGTAGTAGTCGAATATGTCGTCGCGTATCTGGAATATTATGCCGAGACACTGCCCGAAGCGTTTCGCAGCCTCCACTTCCTCCTCGGGCGCACCGGCCGAGAGCGCGCCTATGCCGGCGCAAGCCTCGAAGAGTGCGGCCGTCTTCTGCTTTATCACATCGTAGTACACTTTCTCCGAGATGTCGCGCCGCCCGATGTTGGATAGCTGCAGTATCTCGCCGTCGCTGAGCGTGCGTCCCAGTTCGGCCAGATAGGTCACGATGCGCTCCGAATGTGTGCGCGACACGCACAGAAGGGCGGTTGAAAGGATGTAGTCGCCCACCAGCACCGCCACCTTGTTGTCGTAGGTTGCGTTGACAGAAGCTTGCCCGCGGCGCTCCTCACTCTCGTCAACCACGTCGTCGTGCACCAGCGATGCCGTGTGCAGCAGTTCGAGCCCCACGGCGGCATTCTGCGCCACGTCGGTCACGCGGCCGTAGTTTTTGGCGGCAAGCAGTATGAGCATGGGGCGCATGCGCTTCCCCGTGCGGCGGCGTATGTGCTCGAGCGCGCTGCCGAGCATGCCGTCGTCGTGCGACAGCGAGCGGTTGAAAAGCTCGGTGAAGCCTTCGAGTTCGGCCTCAATTGGAGCCTTGATGATTGACAGGTAGTCCATTACTTTCTGTTATTTAGCACAAAATTAATGATTTTATCGGGACTACTGACATATTTTTAGTAATTTTACGGCAAATAAGAATAAATAAACCCTGCCGCCTTACACCTTGTGCCGCCGCACAAGGCACGGCGCCACACTTCACCATCATGGACAAACTTTTCCTCCTCGACGCCTATGCCCTCATCTACAGGGCCTACTACGCGTTCATAAAAAACCCGCGCATCAACTCCAAGGGGTTCAACACCTCGGCCGTGATGGGGTTTGTAAACACGCTCAACGAGATTATCACCAAGGAGCAGCCCACCCACATCGGCGTGGCCTTCGACCACGGACGCACGTTCCGCGACGAGGCGTTCCCGGCCTACAAGGCGCAGCGTGAGGAGACACCCGAGGACATACGCCTCTCGGTGCCCATAATAAAAGACATCATATCGGCCATGCACATCCCGGCACTCCAGGCCGACGGCTTCGAGGCCGACGACGTGATAGGCACCCTGGCAGCCAAGGCCGGCGCGGCAGGCGTGCGCACCTTCATGCTCACTCCCGACAAGGACTACGGGCAGCTCGTCACCGACAACATCTCAATCTACCGCCCGCGCCACGGCGGAGGCTACGAGATAATGGGCCCCGCAGAGGTGTGCGAGAAATACGGCATAAGTTCGCCGCGCCAGGTAATCGACCTTCTCGCGCTCATGGGCGACTCGGCCGACAACTTTCCGGGCTGCCCCGGCATCGGGCCCAAGACGGCTGCAAAGCTCATCGGCGAGTTCGGTTCGGTAGACGCACTGCTTGCCGGCACCGCAAGGCTCAAGGGCAAGCAGCGCGAAAAAGTGGAGCAGGCCGTCGACGACATACGCATGTCGAAATTCCTCGCCACCATTCGCACCGACGTTCCCGTGGAACTCGACCTCGACGCGCTGCGTATCACACAACCCGATGGTGCCCGTCTGTCGGAAATCTTCGCCGAACTCGAGTTCAAGAGCCTTGCCGACAAAATCTTGAACAAAGAGAAACAAACCGTAAAAAAGGTTAATACGCAGCTCGATTTGTTTTCAGAAAATGCACACGACAACCAGGAAATTGCCGAAAACAAGCATTCTCGGAGCATAAAAAACACTCCTCACGAATACAAACTCATTGAAACAGAAGAAGAAGCACGCTCACTTCTTGACTTTTTTTTGACACAACCCATTCTCAGTCTAGACACCGAGACCACTTCAACCGATGCTATCGACGCCGAATTGGTGGGATTGAGCTTCGCCACCGAAGAAGGAAAGGCATTTTATGTGCCCGTTCCTGCCGACCGTGAAAAAGCCTTAACGATTGTCAACATATTCAAACCTGCCTACGAGAGCAGTAAAATTTTGAAAATAGGGCAGAACATAAAATACGACATGGAGGTGCTCATGCGCTACGGCGTGCGCCTTGCCGCGCCCATGTTCGACACGATGATAGCCCACTATGTGCTGCAACCCGAACTGAAGCACAACATGGACTACCTGGCCGAAGTGCTTCTCGACTACACCACCATACACATCGATGAACTGATAGGGCCGAAGGGCAAGTCGCAGAAAAGCATGCGCGACATTGCACCCGAACTTGTGTGCGACTACGCGGCCGAGGATGCCGACGTCACTCTGCGCCTCTACAACGTGCTGCGGCCCATGCTCAGCGAGAAAAACGCCGAGAGCCTTTTCTGGGATATAGAGATGCCTCTCGTGGGAGTGTTGGCCGATCTTGAGACAACGGGCGTGCGCCTCGACACCGCAGCCCTTGCCGAGACGTCGCGCACACTCACCGCGCGGCTCGCCGGCATGGAGCAGGAGATATACACTCTGGCCGGGCACGAGTTCAACATAGCGTCGCCCCGCCAGGTGGGCGAGGTGCTGTTCGGCGAGATGAAGATTGTGGAGAAGCCCAAGAAGACGCGCACCGGGCAGTATGTCACGTCGGAAGAGGTGCTGCAGCAACTGCGCGCCAAGCACCCGATAGTTGACCGCATTCTCGCCCACCGTGGCCTGAAGAAACTCCTCGGCACCTATGTCGATGCGCTGCCAAAGCTTGTCAACCCGCGCACGGGGCGCATACACACGTCGTTCAACCAGGCCGTCACCGCCACGGGAAGGCTCTCCTCATCTGATCCCAACCTGCAGAACATACCCGTGCGGGGCGACGACGGCAAGGAAATACGCCGTTGTTTCGTGCCCGAGGAGGGCTGCCTATTCTTCTCGGCCGACTACTCGCAGATTGAACTGCGCGTGATGGCCCACCTCTCGGGCGATGCCAACATGATTGAGGCGTTCCGCGAAGGGCACGACATACACGCCGCCACGGCAGCACGCATCTACAAGAAACCCCTCACCGACGTGTCGCGCGACGAGCGCACCAAGGCCAAGCGCGCCAACTTCGGCATAATCTACGGCATCACGGTGTTCGGACTTGCCGAACGCCTCGACATACCGCGCGATGAAGCAAAGCAGCTCATCGAGGGATATTTCGAAACATTCCCCGGCGTGCGGGCCTACATGGAGCGCGCCAAAGAACTGGTGCGCGATCGAGGCTACGCCGAAACCATGTTCCACCGCCGCCGCTATCTGCCCGACATAACGTCGCACAACGCCACGGTGCGCGGTTTTGCCGAGCGCAACGCCGTCAACGCCCCCATTCAGGGGTCGGCAGCCGACATTATAAAGATAGCCATGGTGCGCATACACGACCGCTTCGCACGCGAACAACTGCGCTCGAAGATGATTCTTCAGGTGCACGACGAACTCAACTTCTCGGTGCTGCCCGACGAAAAAGAAAAGGTTGAAAGCATTGTAATCGAGGAGATGCAGCAGGCATGCAAGCTAAGCGTTCCGCTGCTGGCCGACTCCGGTTGGGGCGCCAACTGGCTCGAGGCGCATTAGCGGCGGGCCGAAGCCGGCGCGAGGATTACAGATAGCGCATGAGGATGTCCCACACGGCAACGATGTGGCAGATGCTGCCCAGGAGCACGAAGAAGTGGAACACCGTGTGCATGAAACGCCGCTTGTTCAGGCAGTAAAACACCGCTCCCGTGATGTAGCTCACGCCCTCGGCCACGATCCACGCTATGGCCGAGGCATCGACACAGTGCGACAGCGGTCCGAAGGCCACGAGAATGCTCAGCCCCATGGCCACGAAACACACCGTTTCTATTATGCTGTGCCCTTTGAGGCTGGCGAAGCTCTTCACCGTGCCGGCTATTGCCGCCGCCCAGATGAAGGCAAACATGGCCCATCCCCAGTAGCCGTATTCGCGCAGGGCCACGAGCGTTATGGGCGAGTAGCTTCCCGCTATGTGCCAGTAAATGGCTGCATGATCCCAACGGCGCAGCTTCTGCTTCAGCGGCGACCATGCCGAAAGGGCGTGGTAGACGGTGCTCGCCACATAAGAGCTGAGCATTCCGAACAGATAGAGCACCACTCCGGCCGTGGCCCACCCGTTGCGTGCCCATCCACACCACACGAGCAGGGCCGTGCCCACGGCCAGGCCCACTATCACTCCCGCGCCGTGCGACCAGGAGTTCCACAGTTCTTCCTTGTGGTTGAAGTAAATTTTCATGTCGGGAAAAAGGTTTTCAACGTTTCATGCCCCACCCCGTCACAAGGCGGGGCGCTTGCGGCAAAGTTATGAAAAATATCCTATACGGCGGCACGAAACCCCACAAAAAGCCTTCTCTGCCACACTCCTTGCAAAAAAAATGTGTAACTTTGCACCCGCAACGGTTTGCGCCGAAGGGCGCGATTAAAAGGGAACGGTGTGAAAATCGCCGACAGTCCCGCTGCTGTGAGCCGCCCTTATCGGGGCACGAACAACGAAGCCACTGGCAATGCACTGCATGCACGGGAAGGCGTTCGCGTCCGGGCGGCGAGTCAGAAGACCTGCCGTAGGCTGAAAGAGCCATTCGCCAATGCCCCGTGGATAGGGCCATGAATGGACCGACCATACCGCACACGCCACGCAAAGCGACACATGCACAGCCGCAACTGTGCCCGTATGCCGTGCCCACAAGCCATGGCCTGCCGCCGGAGTGTGCCCATCGCCCGTCACAGAAACTTCAAAATAAATAAAACATGAAACTCAAAAGAAACCTCACGCTGCTCGCCCTTGCACTGATC
>CAVDJG010000061.1:0-9566 GCA_963609005.1 Acidaminococcaceae bacterium | reverse complement strand
ACTAAAAACCTAAATCTATTACTACTAACCTAAACAATCTATTAACCTTTTGACATGTGCAAAGGTACGGCAGTTTGACTATTTGCGCAAACAATAAGACAAAAAAATGCGAGTTTTTAATGTATTTTTGATTTAAATCAACGCAGTGTGTGCGTACACAACACATTTTTAGAAATCTAAACACTCTACAACCCGACATTATGAAACATGCGCCACCCCACCGGGCCGCAGGCAACAACGCCACCACGCACAAGCAAACGGCAAACACCGGGCAAAAAGCAAGTGCAGAAGAAGATTTTAGGGCTAATTGTTTCGGCAAACATATTTTTTCAGTAAGTTTGCATTTGCAACAAGAAACATGCTAATGAGAGTACTCATCGTAAACAAAAGCGAAAAAACGGGCGGTGCGGCAGTAGCTGCCAACCGGCTCATGGAAGCCCTCAACAACAACGGTGTGAAGGCGAAGATGCTCGTGGCCGAGAAACAGTCGCGGCAGATAACGGTGGCCGGCATGGACCGGCCGGTGGCTGCGCGGTGGCATTTCATGTGGGAACGGTGGCGCATATTCTGCCACCTTTATTTTTCGCGCGAGCACCTCTTCGACATCGACACGGCCTCATCGGGGTTCGACATCACGCACACTCCCGAGTTCGCCGAGGCCGACGTGATACACCTAAACTGGATAAACCAGGGCATGCTGTCGCTCCGCACAATAAAGAAGATACTGCGCAGCGGAAAGCCCGTGGTGTGGACAATGCACGACCTGTGGCCCGCAGCCGCCATTTGCCACTATGCACGCACATGCAGCGCATTCAAGACCGGCTGCCACAACTGCCCTCTGCTTCCGGGCGGCGGCACAGCCCACGACATTTCGACAAAGATATGGAAACAAAAGAAAAGTCTGTATGCCAACAGCAACATACACTTCGTGGCATGCAGCCGATGGCTTGAAACCCAGGCAAAGCACAGCGCACTGCTCACGGGGCAACGCGTGTCGAGCATACCCAACGCCATTGACACCCACGTGTTCTATCCTGCCGACAAGGCGAAGGCACGCATGGCAGCCAAACTGCCTGCCGACCGCCACATAATTCTGTTCGTGTCGCAGAAGGTGACAGACGAACGCAAAGGCATGACATATTTCATAGAGGCTCTGCGCCGCCTTGCCGAACAACGTCCTGACACCCGACACGACACCGTGGTGGCATTGCTCGGAGGCAACTCCGACGAGGTGGCCGGACAACTGCCGCTGCCGGCATATCCACTGGGCTATGTTTCCGACGACAGACGCATTGCCGACATATACAACTCGGCCGACATTTATGTGCTGCCATCGCTCGAAGACAACCTGCCCAACACGATAATGGAAGCCATGGCATGCGGAGTGCCGTGCGTGGGGTTCCGTGTGGGCGGCATACCCGAAATGATTGACCACCGCCGCAACGGCTACACGGCCAATTTCAAAGATGCTGCCGACCTGGCCGAAGGCATGCGTTGGACTCTCTACGAGGCTCCGCGCGACGAGCTGCAGGCTGCCGCCACACACAAAGTGGCACAAAACTACTCGCAACAGTCGGTGGCAACGCGCTATATCGAGGTGTACAACGAACTAATCGCACTGAAACGCTACATAAGATAAAAGCACGTCTTGACGCACGACTACGTTAACGACAATGCAAAACTACAAATACAATTCAAGCAAATGCTGAAATTCACAATCATCACCTGCACATTCAACGCCCAGGAAGTGCTGCAACGCACGATTGACAGCGTGGCCGAACAAACGTGGGAACTGGTGGAGCACCTCATCATCGACGGTGCTTCGCGCGATGCCACCAAAGCCATAGCCGAACGCTACCAGAAAGCCGAGGCTTCGGGCGACAGCGGACATGAAGTGGTCGTGGTGTCGGAACCCGACAACGGACTGTACGATGCCATGAACAAGGGCATTGCCCGAGCCACCGGCGACTACATCGTATTCCTGAACGCCGGCGACGTGCTGCACTCGCCGACAACGCTCGCCGACATATTCGCCTTCGTGAACGAACGCAGCGACGGACTGCTTCCGGCGGTGCTCTACGGCGACACCGACATAGTTGACGAAGAAGGAAAATTCATGTGTCACCGCCGGCTCGCACCGCCCGACGACCTTAACTGGCGGTCGTTCAGGCACGGCATGCTGGTGTGCCACCAGGCTTTCTATGTGCGCACCGACATTGCCCGCGAAGAACCCTACGACTTGCGCTACCGGCTCTCGGCCGACGTTGACTGGTGCATACGCGTGATGAAGCATGCCGAAAGATTGCGCCTCACACTGCTGCGCATACCCGAAGTGGTGGCCGACTATCTATACGGCGGAATGTCCAAGCGCAACCACCGCGCCTCACTCATCGAGCGCTTCAGAATAATGCGCCGGCACTACGGCCTAATGAGCACCATTGCCATGCACGCATGGTTTGCCGTGAGAGCCTTGCTGAAATGATATGCACAAAAAAGAAAGGCCGGACAACACGTCGTTGCAAACGTGCTATCCGGCCTTTCGGCATTGTGGACAAAACCGCGGGGATTACTTTGAGCTATCCTCGGGAGCTTTGTCTATGAGATCCATAAACTGGTCGAGCTTCGGGGTGATGATAATCTGAGTGCGGCGGTTGCGCTGCTTGCCCACCTCGGAGGAGTTGTTGGTAACGGGATTATACTCGCCACGGCCACCGGCAGTGAGACGCTTCGGGTCTACACCATACTGGTTCTGCAGGGCCTGCACTACGCTCGAAGCACGCAAGCACGAAAGGTCCCAGTTGTTGCGTATGTTCTTCATCGAAGCGGCACTCGCATTTACCGGCACATTGTCGGTGTTGCCCTCGATGAGCACCTCATAATCGTTGTAGTCGGTGATAATCTTGGCAATCTTGCTCAACGTCTCGGCAGCGCGGTCGTTTATTTCATAGCTGCCGCTCTTGTAAAGCATGTTGTCGGCAAGCGATATGTACACGACGCCCTTGAGCACCTGCACGTCAACCTCCTTCATCTCTTCCTTGCTCAACGAGCGCGTGAGGTTGTTGGTGAGAACCATGTTGAGCGAGTCAGACTTCGACTTCACCTCCACCAAGTGGCGTATGTATTGGTTCGACTCGTTTATCTGGTCGACGAGTTTCGAGATGTTGAGGTTGTTGGAGCTGGCGTTGGTAAGGCTCTTGTCGAGTGAATTCTGCAGCGAAGCATAGTCTTTCTTCAGGCTGCTGAGCTGGTCTTCGAGCGATGTCACGCGTGCCTGAGCGGCGGCGAGCTTCTCCTTGGTGTCCTGGTAATTGCCTGTCAGTTCCTTGTTCTCAAGCCGGCAGTTCTCCAAATCTTTCTTGCTTGCGCAACTTGCAAGTGTGAGCAAGCCTGCGGCCATGGCGATTGCAAATAAGTTCAGGTTCTTCATATCTTTCTTATTTTTGTTGTTTTCGGTCAATACATTATACTGCGTTATTGTGCAAAGTTATTGATAAGACTTGCAAAACAACAAATTGTGCAACGCGTTTAATTAAATTTAACCTGCCAAAGCCGCACTTAACGTTGATTTATATTGTTTTGCGCAAACGCCGCGACCAATACAAGGCGACATTGGCATCAGCTTCACATCGTTGCATCAGGCAATGCACTGGCACAAAAAAACATTTGCAGCAATGCTTTTTGAAGGGTTTTGTGCCCAAACATTGGTGTGTTCCAACATTTTGTAGTAACTTTACACAACTAAAAAACCAATCAACAGAAATCAAAATGACACATCTGAAGCAATTGGCCATTGCCGCCGTCCTTGCACTGGCGAGTGCCGGCAGCACGGCAAAGAGCGGCGTTGACTATGTCGACCCGTTTGTCGGCACTACTAATTTCAGCATCTGCAACCCTGGGGCAATACGTCCCCACGGCCTCATGTCGGTTGTTCCGTTCAATGTCATGGGGTCTGACCTCAACGAACAGGACAAGGACAAACGGTGGTGGTCGGCCGTTTACGAGTACAACAACAAATATTTCACGGGATTCGCCCATGTCACGCTGAGCGGAGTGGGATGTCCCGAGATGGGCACATTGCTTGTCATGCCCACCACAGGCGACGTAAACCCCGACTATCGTTCCTACGGTTCTGAATACACCAACGAACAGGCACGCCCGGGATATTACAGCAATGTGCTCACAAAATATGGCATAAAGAGCGAGGTCACTGCTACGACACGCAGCTCCATAGAGCGCTACACATTTCCGAAAGGAAAGGGAAACCTGCTGTTCAACCTCGGAAACGGGCTCACCAATGAGGTGGGCGCGTCGCTACACAAGGTTAGCGACACTGAGTTTGAAGGCACACGCCTGCTCGGCACGTTCTGCTACAACCCGCAGGCAGTGTTTCCAATGTATTTTGTGGTGCGCGTAAACAAGAAGCCTGAGGCCTTCGGGATGTGGAAAAAACAACCCGACTACCACAACGCCCAGGCACAATGGGACAACTATCAGGGCAAATACAAGCTCTATCCCGGCTACGGCCGCGATATGGCAGGCAATGAAATAGGCTGCTACCTCACCTACGACTGTCAGGAAGGCGAGCAGGTTGAAGTGCAAATAGGAGTAAGTTTCGTATCGATAGCCAACGCACGAGAGAACCTCAATGCCGAACAGAAAGGCTTCGACTTCGAGAAAACAACCAAAGAAGCGCACGCCGAATGGGAATCGATACTCAACCGCGTGAGCGTAGAGGGCGGCACCGAGGCGCAACGCACAGTGTTCTACACCGCGCTTTACCACTCGCAGATTCACCCCACAGTGCTTCAGGACGTGAACGGAGAATATCCTTTGATGGAAAGCAACCTCAACGGGAAAACCACTGGCAACCGCTACACCGTTTTCTCGCTTTGGGACACCTACCGCAACCTTTCACAACTCGAGACACTGCTCTATCCCGACCGCCAGGTTGACATGATAAACTCGATGATTGACATGTACCGGGAATGGGGGTGGATGCCGAAATGGGAACTTTTCGGACGTGAGACATGGACAATGGAGGGCGACCCGGCCATTCCCTACATTGCCGATGCCTACATGCGCGGTCTGCGCGGCTTCGACATAAAAACCGCCTACGACGCATTCCGCAAATCGGCCACAATGCCGGGCAAGGACAACAAGATGCGTCCCGACATCGACCCTTATATAGAAAAAGGCTACATCCCGCTCGGATATTATGCTGCCGACATGTCGGGCGACAACTCGGTTTCGCACGCGCTGGAATATTATCTGGCCGACAATGCCCTCTCCATACTCGCCAACGAACTTGGTCACAAGCAGGATGCCAAACTCTTCCGCCAGCGTAGCCTCGGCTACCGCCACTATTACTCAAAGGAGAGCGGAACTCTGCGCCCCATACAGAAAGACGGCAAGTTCCTTTCGCCGTTCAATCCCGAAGCTGGTGCCAATTTCGAGAACTGTCCGGGATTTCATGAGGGCAGCGCATGGAACTACACATTCTATGCCCCACACGACGTGACTGGTCTTGCCAAACTCATGGGCGGACAGAAGAATTTTGTGAATAAGCTGCAGATGGTGTTCGACAAGGGGCTTTACGACCCGGCCAACGAGCCTGACATAGCCTACCCCTACCTCTTTTCTTATTTCAAGGGCGACGAATGGCGCACACAGAAAACCGTGCGCGAATTGCTCGACAAATATTACACGCCACGTCCCGACGGCATTCCCGGCAACGAAGACACCGGCACAATGTCAGCTTGGGCTGTATTCTCGATGATCGGCCTCTACCCCGACAACCCCGGTTCACCATATTATACGCTCACCACGCCGGTGTTCGACAAGGTTACTCTGCATCTTGACCCGAAATATTATCCGCAAGGCGACATAACCATCACCACCAACCGCACATCGCCGTCGCAAATCTACATTAACCGGGTGAGTATAGGTGGCAAGGCCGTCAACGGTTTCCGCATCTCACACAAGCAGCTCATCGACGGCAAACATCTCGACTTCAACCTCAAATAACGGGCTAAAAGACGACAAAACAGGCATCAGCAAGTTGCCGACGATAACGACATCGGCACAGAAAACAAATCGGGCAGGAGGGAAACAAGTGTTTTTCTCCTGTTTCTTTTTTACTTTTCTCTTGCTTCTTTTTACGCATTCATCATCCACTGCACATCTGGTTCCGCGCATAGCTACATCATTTACCAACGTAGACTAACTTGTTATCCATCGGAACTTTCCCATGACCAGAGCTCGACAATGCCCACGCCTGGCACGCCTACAATAAAAAAGACGCACCGGCAATAGCACCGATGCGTCTTTTTTATGTTTTTACAGGAATTGATCCTGTCATTGATTTCATTTCACAGCTGCTGCCGCTCCATCGTAAGACCACTTGTAGAACGACGCGCCATGCACGAAACCTGCTCCGAAAGCAGTGAAAATCACGCTGTCGCCTTTCTTCATGTTCTTCTCGTTGTCCCAAAGGGCGAGAGGAATGGTAGCCGCACTTGTGTTGCCATAGTGCTGGATGTTTACCACGACCTTGTCCAAAGGAATACCGACACGTTTCGTAACCGCCTCGATAATGCGCAGGTTGGCCTCGTGGGGAATCACCCATTTCACGTCATCGGCAGTGAGATTGTTCATCTTCATCACCTCGGCCACATCGTCACTCATGTTTGTGACAGCATAGCGGAACACCGTACGGCCTTCCTGATAGAGGTAGTGCAGACGGTGGTCAACAGTGAAATGCGATGCGGGACACACAGAGCCGCCAGCCTTCATGTGCAGGAACGGAAGTCCTTGACCGTCGGTGCGCAGATAAGAGTTCTGCACTCCCACATTCTCCTCTTCCGTAGCCTCGACGAGCACAGCACCTGCCCCGTCGCCGAAGAGCACGCAAGTGGCGCGGTCCTGATAGTCTACAAGCGACGACATCTTGTCGGCCCCTATTACGATTATCTTCTTGTAGCGGCCGCTCTGTATCATCGATGCAGCCACATCAAGCGAATAAAGGAATCCGCAGCAAGCCGCCTCGAAATCGAAAGCGAAAGCGTTTTTAAGCCCGAGCTTGCCCAAAACGATAGAAGCCGTTGAGGGGAACTTGTAGTCGGGGGTAGTCGTCGTGACGATAAGCGCGTCAATTGTGTCGGGATCCACGCCGGTTTTCTGGATGAGCTGCTTGGCCGCTTTGCGGGCCATGTAGCTTGTTCCGAGACCCTCCTCGGTGAGGATGTGGCGTTCCTTTATGCCGACGCGCGTCATAATCCACTCGTCGCTGGTGTCAACCATGCGCGACAACTCCTCATTGTTGAGGATATAGTCGGGCACATATCCACCCACGCCGGTGATTACTGCGTTTACCTTTCCCATCTAATTATTCAGCAACTTCCTTCACGATAGCAACCTTGCCGCGATAGTAACCGCAGGTAGAGCATACAGTGTGATACACATAATATGCGCCGCAGTTGGGGCATACTGCCAATGTGGGGGCTACTGCCTTATCATGAGTTCTTCTTTTAAGTGTACGAGTCTTCGACTGTCTTCTTTTAGGATGTGCCATTTTTCTTTAATCTTTAATTATTGTTTTTAATTTTTCCAATTCACTCCAACGAGGGTCGGGCTCTGCAGCATCGCCGTCACCGCCGCGTATGGCCGAATGTTCGGCAAGGGCGGAAAGCATTGTCTCGTTGCAATGTCCGGGGGCATGAACATGCCTTATGGGAACACTGAGCGCGACGAACTCGTAGACAAACCACGACAAATCGATTATGCCGTCGTTCTCGGCGATGGTTATGAGGTCATCGTCCTCGGAATATTCATCACCGAACTTCACCACAAGGCGGTTGTCGGCCGCCACGGGTTGTTCCATATCGTCAAGACACACATCACACGGCACCACTACGATGCCCTCAGTGCGGATGTCGAATTCAAAGTAGTTCTCTGTGCGGCGTACATTCACCGACACGCCGATATTGCCACGCTTTATCTCCGCCTCGTCAAGCGATTCGAAAAAAGCGTCGCCAAGATTGAAATCAAGAGTTGTAATACCTTCTTCCAACTCTTTCAAATCCACTTTCAGCAGCTCTGAACTACACATTTGGGTTGCAAAGTTACGAATATTTTCCGACATTGCGTAATATATGTGCCATGTTTTTGATTTTCACGGTGATTATATTGTCTTTTATAAATAAGGTGTAAGTTTTGGCACTATTCCTGACATTGGTTTTGTTTCCTCACGCCAGGCCGTCCTTCAATTCTATGCGGAACGTGGTGCCAACACCAAGTTCGCTGCTCTTCACAAAGATGCGGCCACGATGATATTCCTCCACTATGCGCTTGGCGAGCGACAGACCAAGGCCCCACCCGCGCTTCTTCGTAGTAAACCCTGGCCTAAACACGTTGCGCAGGTCTTTCTTTCGTATGCCCTTCCCCGTATCGGCCACCTCGACCACAACTTTGCCTGCATCACCGCGCATCACACGCAACGTGATGGTTCCTTCTCCCCCCATTGCATCGACAGCGTTCTTGCACAAGTTTTCTATCACCCACTCAAAAAGAGAGGCGTTTATGCGCACCACGATGTCGTCGTCGGGGAAATCGCGCACCATGTGCACCTTGCGCGAAGTGCGCCTGTCCATGTAGCCAACGACATGTTCCAACACCTCATTAAGACTGGTAGGAACAAGCTCCGGCAGCGAACCTATCTTCGAGAAACGGTCGGCTATAAGCTGTAGGCGCTGCACATCCTTATTCATTTCTGGAATGAGAGCATCGTCGGGATAGGTTTCTTTCAGTATCTCCACCCATGCCATCAGGCTTGATATAGGAGTGCCCAACTGGTGCGCCGTTTCCTTCGACAATCCCACCCACACTTTGTTCTGCTCGGCTCTTTTCGACGTGAGCAAGGCAAATATGGCTATCACCACGAATATCATGACCACGCCAAGCTGCACAAAAGGATAAGACGAAAGTCGACGCAGCATAACCGAGTCGTCGTAACACACATCAATATAGTCGGTATGCGATGTGTCGTCGAGCGATATGCGCACCTTGTGGTTTCTTTCAAGCCAGCTATGACCAAGTTCCGACACATAGGCCACGCTGTCGGCATAGGTCTTGCAATTGTCTATCGTTATGTTGCGGAACGCCTGCACCTCTCCGTTTGAGTCGAGCACGACTACAGGAATCGTATTGTTGCTGTTCACGACCTTCAACACAAGATTGATGTCGGTATTCTCGTCGGCACGGTTGAGCGTGCGCATAGCCTCCGCCCATACTTCCATTTTGTTGCGTTCCTCGGTTGCAAGGTCGCCGATGAGTATGTGCGAGACAATAAGCGATGCCACCGCTATTACTATAGCGGCCAACACGAGAAATATCTTCACACGCCGTATTTGGTCAGTCCACTGCATAACTATATAACGGCAACCGTAGGAGATTATTGTCTGCAAGCTATTCTGCGGCAAAAGAAAAGGAAATAAACAATAGATAAAGAATGCAGACACGTGGGGGTACAATATAAAGCCCTTACAACATTTCGGGTCACCTCCTTGCAG
>CAVDJG010000060.1:0-9608 GCA_963609005.1 Acidaminococcaceae bacterium | reverse complement strand
TATCTTTGCAATGTTTTTCATGGTATTAGATTTAAGGTTAACAAAGGTTGGGACTCAGCGGAGCCCCTTTTTTTATGCCCATAAGTCAAGTTTTCACTCCCCACGACACCATTTTTATTTCCCGAAGTCGAAGATGCTGCATTAAGCGTCACGGCAACATTCCGCCAACTGCAACAACTCTTCCATTCGCGGTTGACAACAGTATATCAAGTTCCATATTCATATGGTAAAATAAGCCACAAATGTCGCATTATGCCGAGAATGAACATTTTTTAGGAGAAAATGAAAATGCGCATTTACGAAATAATGACTAATTTTGCAACCAAACAAGGAAATTATTACCAATGGAGCAAGAAAAAAAAGAACAGAAAATCGATTTTGATTTCATTCTCAGCAAACGCGCTGCCGATTATTCCGACGGTGACATCATGATTCTAGACAAGATTGGTGTCACGCCGATAGAGGGCACCATAAAGCTCGACATGATTATAATGATGTATGTGGCAAAAGGCCGCATACAGGGCGACATAAACGGACAGACCTACAACGCGGAGGCTGGCGACGTGCTGGTGTGCCTTCCCAACCAGTTTCTCGACAATTATCTGATGTCGCCCGACTTCGAGTCGAAGATTGTAGGACTGTCCTACAAGGCCGCACAACAGAGCCTGCAAATAAACAACGATGTGCTTAGCACACTCTCATACATAGCCAAGAATCCCGTTATACACCTCGACGACGAGCGCCAGGCACTTATGGTGAAATACTACACCATAATATCTCACAAGGTGAACTATCCGCACGGCTATTACCACAAGGAGATTATGCACAGCATATTCCAGTGTGCCTTCTACGAGTTGTGTGCCATTATCGCCCCGCATGTGCAATATGCCGACAACGGAGGAAGCATTAAACAGGCCAACCTGTTGTTCTCACGCTTTATAAAGATGCTTTCGGCCAACAACGGACGCGTGCGCTCGGTGAAGAAATATGCCGAAGCTCTGTGCATAACGCCCAAGTATCTGTCGTTCATATCCAAGAACGTAAGCGGCAAGACTGCCCTCGAATGGATTCACCAGAGCACCACCGAAACAATCGTGCGCTACCTGCGCAACTCCAATATGTCGATAAAGGAAATTGCCGACACACTCAATTTCCCCAACCTTTCGTTCTTCGGGAAATTCACGAAAAGCCAACTCGGCATGTCGCCCACCGAATACAGGCGGCAACAGAGCATGAACCGCAAGTAGCAACCACCGCTTGACGCGTTCTGCGACTGACTGCGCTCACTGCTGCGCCATTGCCCCGACAAGACAAAGGGCCGCATCCACACGGATACGGCCCTTTGTTGTTTTTTAGGCTATTTGATTACCAAATATGTGCACGCTTGTTCTTCGGCACAAAGAGCTTGTCGCCCTTCTTCACACCGAATGCGGTGTACCACGCGTCAATCTGCGGCAGTGCGGCATTCACACGAGCCTCGGCAGGCGAATGGGGGTCGGTTTTCAGCTGTCGGTCAACAAACTCGGGACGGGCATTGCCGGCCCACACCGTAGCCCACGAAAGGAAGAATCGCTGTTCGGGAGTAAAGCCATCGACATTGCCAAGAGGATGTTCCTTGCGCGAATTTTGCATTGCCCTGAAAGCGATGTTGAGTCCGCCGTTGTCGCCGATGTTCTCGCCGAGCGTCAAGCGTCCGTTTATCTTCTTGCCTGGAAGCGCTTCCACCGAACTGAAATAGTCGGCGAGCACCTTGGTGCGTGCCTCGAAATTCTTCTTGTCGGCATCAGTCCACCAGTTGTTCTGGTTGCCGGTCTTGTCAAACTGGCTGCCCTGGTCGTCGAAACCATGGCTCATTTCATGGCCAATAACGCCGCCTATGCCTCCATAGTTCACTGCATCGTCGGCATTGGGATCGAAGAACGGCGGCTGGAGTATTGCGGCCGGGAAACATATTTCGTTGGTGGTGGGGTTGTAATAGGCATTCACCGTCTGCGGAGTCATCTGCCATTCGGTCTTGTCAACAGGCTTGTTCACCTTGCGGTCGATATAGTCCTGCGACATGAACTCCGACACTCGGCACATGTTTTCCAGCAGCGACAGTTTGTCGTCAATCTGCAGTTTGCTGTAATCCTTCCACTTGTCTGGATAGCCAATCTTCACGATGAAGTTGTTAAGTTTATCCTTTGCCTGCGCCTTTGTGGCATCGCTCATCCACGAAGCCTCGTCGATGCGCTGCGCAAGGGCGGTTTGCAAGTTGCCCACGAGGCGCAGCATGTGCTGCTTGCTGCTCTCCGGGAAATATTTCTCCACATAGAGTTTGCCTATGGCCTCGCCGAGAACGCTGCTCACCAAACTGGTGGCGCGTTTCCAGCGCGGACGGTCTTGCTGCACGCCCGAGAGTGCCTTGTTCAAGCCAAACACCGCACTGCGGAAGTTGTCGTCAAGATAATTGGCCACGCTGTTCACCGCATGCGCTTCGGCATAAGCCTTGAGGTCGTCGAGAGGAGTGTCTGAAAGTATCTTCTCTACCTCGTGCAGCGGTTCGGGCTGGCCCATGTCCACATACTGGAACGGCGGAAATCCCTGTGCGAGGAAGGTGTTGCCCCAATCTATTCCGGGGAACTTCGTCACAAGTTCGCCGTAGGTCATCTTGTGGTAGTTGGCTTCCACGTCGCGCAACTTCACTTTGTCGTAGCTGGCTTTTGCAATGCGCGTCTCAATATCAAGAGTGGCCTGCATTTTCTTCTCGGCCGTTGCGGCATCGTTTCCGGCCAGTTTCAGTATTTCAACGAGGAAATTCTTGTAGGCTTCGAGCACTTTCTTCGACTGTTCGTCGTCCTTTATATAGTAGTCGCGCTCACCCAGTCCGAGGCCACCCTGGCCCACGCCCACGATGTTGTTGGCAGCGTCGCGCATGTCGGCACCCACTCCCAAACCAAACATCATGCCGCTCACGCCGCAGCGGTCGAGCTGCGCCACTACGAGCTGGTATTCGCGTCGGTCGGCAATGGCAGCTATCTTGGCGAGCACGGGTTTCAGCGGTTCAGCCCCTTCGCGGTTGCGGCGCACGCTGTCCATGGCGAGATTGTAGAGCGAACCTATCTTCTGCCCGAGTGTTCCTGCCTCCTGCGGTTTCGACGAATATTCCTCAATAAGTCCGAGTATTCGCTTCTGGTTGAGTTCGTCGAGGTCGATGAACGACCCGTTGCGGGCATGTTCGGCATCGAGCGGATGCGCCTTGCGCCAACCTCCGATAGCATACTCATAGAAATCGTTGCCAGGTTTCACCGACGGATTCATGTTGTTCCGGTCGATTCCCGACGTTCCCTGTGCGCTTGCCGTCAATGTTGCGAGCGACAAGGCAAATAATAATGACTTTGCGTTCATATTTCTTTAAATTACACATTTATGCAATGACGCTCGCAGAGCGGTCATTCATATACTGACTGCAAATTTAGCTATTTCGCCACGTTCACTGCCGGTGTTTAGCATACATTAACCATTATATGCACGGTTGACTGCCCGACAGACATGGCATAAGGCTTCAAAAAAATGTCACAAGCCTCTGTCTGCACACACACGATGTACCTATTTGCGGCGTTTGGCATCGGCCTTCTTGCCGCCTTCGGCATAGTAGTTGCGCTGCGACGAAATGTTTCCGTTCTTGTTCATAGTGAGTGTCGCCTGCTGCAGCGACTTGTTTACATGGTCGAATATCAGAGCCGGGTCGAAACGGCGGCCACGAAAGTGGGTTTCGAAATGCAGATGCTCGGTAGTAGCCCTACCGGTGCGGCCCGTAAGACCAATCACCTGACCGGCTTTCACCTTGTCGCCCACCTTCACGAGGTTCTTCGACTGGTGGCTGTAAAGCGTTTCCAAACCATTCGAATGTTTTATTATTATGCAGTTGCCATAGCCTGAATAGGGCGACGATCGGGTAACTTCGCCGTCGAATGCGGCAAGAATCTTGTCGTTGGGAACAGTCTTTACGTCTACTCCCGAATGCCGGCGCTTGCCACCATACGGACTTATCACCTTGCTGCCGGGCAATGGATAGGCCCAACGTTCCTTGGCTATTTCAGACAGGTTCCACTTGAAAGTGCCGGTTTTCTCAAACACATCCATTTCCAAATCGGTGGCGCTCTCTTCCATATCGGCCTTTCCGCCCACCACGCTCACGTTTACATAATTGCCGCTGCGCTCGCACAGCAATGTCTGGCGGCGCAGTTTGTGGCTGCGTGTGTCGATTATCGTTGCGGGGTTTATGCGTCCTCCGTTCACCATAACCGAGAAATCGCAGTAGGTTTTGCCGTTTTTCGTACCCACGATGGCTATTGTCTGCCCGGCACGCACCGTCTGCCCCACCTCGACGAGGTTCTGTGCGTTGTTGGCATACACGGTTTCAAGGCCGTTGCCGTGGCGCACCACGATCACGTTGCCCAGGTCGTTGTGCTTGCGCGAGAGCCTCACCGTGCCGTCAAACATTGCCTTCACGGCATCGCCCTCGGTTGTCACTATTTCCATGCTGTTGTTTTTCTGCACCGTTGCCTTGCCCACGGGGAGCGGAAACGAGTATTCCGACTGTCTGAGCGAGGCGAAATCGACATTGAAGGCATCACTGCGTGCAAACAGTCCGGGGGTAGATATGCTTATCTGTTGCTGCTCTGCCGCCGTAAACTGGTTTTTCACCGGCATGAAAGCGGAGAGAGAGGCAAGTGCGACAACGCACAATATTGTTGTCCGAATGTTCATTGGGTCAGTGTTTTTTGATTGTAGATGTTGCTCGACGCGCCAACAGGCAGCATCATTCGCCGAGCATTATGCCGGTGAATATGCGTCCCGACTCTTTGCCCAGGCGGCGTGCCGAGAAATAGTCGGCAACGTTGTCATAGGTGCATACGCCGCACATCGTTATGTTTTCGTTGGCCAGTCCCGAGGCTTCGAGTTGCTGGCGGTTGCACAGAGGCAAATCGATGTGCCATTTTTCTTCACGCCGTGCTATGGAGGCCATGTCGAAACCGGCAGCCGCAAACTCGTTGTACACCTCGTCGCCCACTTCGAAACGGTCTACCGATATGCCCGGACCGACAACGGCCTTCAATTCTTCGGGGCGCGAACCGTAAGCGAGCCGCATTGCGACAACGGCATGATGCGCTATGTATTTTGCAGTGCCTCGCCATCCTGCATGTACTGCTGCCGCAGCGTGGTGGGCAGGGTCGTAGAGAAGCACGGGAATGCAGTCGGCCGTAGATACGCCGATGCACACGTTGGGCACATCGGTGAGCACCGCATCAACGCCGTCAATCACCATTTGGCGCACATTGGCGGGCAGGGCAAAAAAGTCGTTTGCCACCACACGCGTCTCCACCCCATGTGTCTGGTGGGGCATCACGATGTTGCAAGGTGCCGTGCCAAGTTCCTGGGCAAGAGCCTCGAGATTGGCCGCCACCGCCTCAGGCGTGTCGCCGCAATAAGGGTTTATGTTGAACTCAGAGTAGTTGCCCTCGCCCACTCCGCCGTGGCGCGTGGTGCTGAAAGCCGTCACACGCGGAGCAATGTCGTAGTGCCGAAGATCGGGACGCTTACTCATCGGCATCCTCCTCATACTCGAAATCGTCGATTTCCTCAACATCCTCGGCATCGACATACACTATTTCGTCTTCGCCTTCGGCTTGCAATTCCTCGGCAAAGCGGCTCATGTCCTTGTCGCGGTGCACGAGAGTTTCCTCGGCCGTTATCTCCTGCAGCTTGTTGCTCTCGCTGTTAAGTTCGCTCCAGAGCACGTCTTTGAGCTGGGCTATGCCCTTGCCCGTAACCGACGAGATAAACACCACCGGCAAATCGGTGGGCAATGTCTCGCGGAGCATCTCCTCCAGTTCGTCGTCGAGCAAGTCGCATTTGGTAACGGCAAGCACGCGGTGCTTGTCGAGCATTTCGGGGTTGAACTGCCGCAGCTCGTTGAGCAGCACTTCATATTCGCGCTTTATGTCGTCGGTGTCGCCGGGAACCATGAACAGCAGCAACGAGTTGCGCTCTATGTGGCGCAGAAAACGCAGTCCGAGCCCCTTGCCTTCGCTCGCTCCCTCGATGATGCCGGGGATGTCGGCCATGACAAACGACTTGTGGTCGCGGTAGTCTACGATGCCGAGCGACGGCTCAAGCGTGGTGAACGGATAGTTGGCTATCTTGGGGCGCGCGCTCGAAACCGACGACAGAAGCGTTGATTTCCCGGCATTGGGGAAACCCACAAGGCCCACGTCGGCAAGCAGTTTCAGCTCGAGTATTATAGTCATCTCCTCCATCGGCTCGCCCGGCTGGGCATAGCGCGGGGTCTGGTTGGTTGCCGTGCGGAACTGGAAATTGCCCAGTCCGCCGCGTCCGCCTTTAAGCAGAACCACCTCCTGCCCGTCGTAGGTCACGTCGCACACATATTTTCCGGTCTCGGCGTTGTAGACAACGGTGCCGCACGGCACGTCGATATACATGTCCTTGCCGTCCTTGCCGTGACACTTGTCGCGCCCGCCGTTGCCTCCGTGCTCGGCAAACACATGCCGCTGGAATTTAAGGTGTAGCAATGTCCAGTAGTTGTGGTTGCCCCTGAGGATGATGCTTCCGCCGTGTCCGCCGTCGCCTCCGTCGGGACCGCCGTTGGGATTGTATTTCACATGCCGCAAATGCATCGACCCACGGCCGCCCTTGCCCGATCGGCAATATATCTTTACATAGTCAACGAAATTCGATTCTGCCATTTTTCTTTTACTGTGGTTTGTCTGTCGGATGTCTCCGGCCCGTTGCATGCAGACCAAAGGGTGCCTCTCGGCAAGACATCCGCAATGTGAGTGATTGCTGCAAAGTTACTAAAAATAACGCTAACAACCCATGTTTGTGTGCGAAAGATGCCTTGCCGCGCCTGCGGCGGGGTTATCTCACGGCTATCTTGTAGGAGTTTCGGCGACCCGATTTTGTGACGGTGAGCACATAAACGCCGTGTGGCAGCGATGCCGTGGCGATTGCAGCCGATCGCGTGCTCGCCACGGTTTGTCCGGCAGCATTGGTGAGTGTGGCGTTGTCGAAGCTGCCGTTTATGACCAGGCGGTTTTCGGCAGCGCTGAAAGTCACCTTCACGGCATTGCCGGCAATGGCGTTGTCTATTGCCGTAATCTCCACGCTGCACGGCTGCGACAATACCGACACGCCTCCGTTGGTGTGGAATGCCTGCACGGTGTAGACATTGTCGGCAGCGGGATGCGTGTCAACAAAGGAGTGGCGCGCCTCATACACCGACATGGTGTTTATGCGCTCGCCGTTGCGGTAGACGTTGTAGGCGAGCAGGGTGCGGTCGAACGCCGGGTTCTTCACAGCCTCTGCCACGTCGGAAATGCCTATGCGTATGGGCCACACGCAGTAAGCGCGGCCTGTTTCGTCGTCTTTGTTAAAATCCGATATTGTGCTCCATGTGTTTCCGCCGTCCTCCGAATACAGGTCGGTAACGCCTGCAATGGCGCAGTTTCCGTCGGCCTGGTAGTAGAGCGGAGACTGCTTGCTGTCGTAGTCGTGTATGCGCACGGCCACGCGGTAGGTTTTGCCGGGCTCTATTTTCACGGGCGTGTCAAGAGCCGTCACACTGGTGTAAGGCTGCTGGGCCACTCCCGTGGGGAATGCCGTGCGTGCCACCTCGGTGCCGTCGGCATAGACTATGGCCTCGGCCTGTGTATTCTTTTCGGAATTGAGCGACGGGTCGTCGTAGACAAACGTGGCCACCGTGGAGATGTATTTGCCTGCGTAAGCCGCCAGACTGTCGGGTGTGAAATCGACGGCCGAGAGCAAATCGGCCCCGACATTACCTATATTATAGTCGGGAATGACGTTTGAGTTGGCCAGATAAGATGCCTCGTAAAGATTGGCCGAGTTTTTCCATTCAAGGCGCACCTTGCCGTCGGCGGACGTGGCAGTAAGTCCTTCAGGCGCGGCTTCGGTCATTTCGTCGGCCACCGTTACATAGTCAACGGCCCATCGAAGCTGAGCCTTGCCTTCACCGTGCGCCTTGAAACGCAGGGCAAAGGCCTTGCCTGCAAACTGGCTGAGGTCGGCCTTATAGAAATTCCACCTGTAGGGCACTGCATCGGCTGCCGCCACCGAGCACACGGCAGTCCAGCTTTCGCCGTCGGTGGTGGCCTCGATGTCGAGGAAATCGGAGCCGAGGTTTGTCGGCACGGCATTCACATAGGTCATGTTGGCATAGAACACGACATAGGGCGATGCCGAAGCTGCGGCATCGAAGAAGTGCGATGTGAGCGTAGCCTCATAGGGATCGCTCGATATGGTGGTGACACTTGCAAAATAGGTATTGTTCTCGAAGTCGCCGCCCGACACGTTCCACGCGAGTATCTCGCCCGTGTTGCCCTTCACGAGTTGCTTGCTCCAGCAGTTTTCGTCGAAGCCCTGACTTTCGAAATTGTCGGTCATGGGCAACATGTAGGTGTCGGGCACGCTGAGTGAAACCGCCTGCGACGGTGCCGAAAGCACCTCCTTGCCACTGTTGTCATACACTGCCACGACATAGGCGCTATGTTTCCCCTCGGCTATTGCGATGTTGCACTTCACGATTGGTTTGCCGTCAGCGTCGGCAGCTGACACCGTTTGTGTCTTTGCATTGTCGCAGAACACGTCGTAGCGCAGCAACGACAAACCGTCAGGCACGTTTGCCGCGGGTTTGAACGTGACGGCGGCGGTGGAAAGTCCGGTGGCAAAAAACTTCACGTCGTCGGCTCCCGGGGCAACGATGCCCGACTTGTCGGCATGCAGCCACCATGCAGTGTTGTTGTCTGATTGCAGTGTGTAGCCGGCAATATCGGCGCCGTCGGCCGACATGGCAGCCGGTGTCGTGGTGTCGTCCACAACTGTCTCGCCCACCGTTGCGGCGTAGGTCTGCATGAAATAACTCATAGGCACGAGCGTGGCGGTGCTTGCCGAATAGTAATAGGTGGTTTCGGCGTAGCTCTTGTTGTCGGTGATTTTGCAGAAGAAGTCGCCTGCATTGTCGATGCAGAGGCCCTTTATGTCGTAGACGCCCGATAGCGGCACATCAGTAGCCTGCCCGTCTTGGGTGTTGTAGACGGCAAGGCGCGGTGTTTTTCCGCTGTTTATATGCACAAGCACATACTTTCCGTCGGGACTGACGGCATCGGCTGCCGCGCTCCAGATGTTTTCGGTGGCAACGCCGAGGGTTATCTCCTGCATGCTGTCGTGGCTTGTCCACACCACGGGGCGGCTGCATCCGCCGTAGCTCACGCGCCCCACGGCCACACGTCCGTCGGCCGACATGCCGGTGACGGTGCCGAGTGCACTTACCGTGGGCATGGCATACTCGAAATAGTCGTATGCACTGGTGGTGGCATTCCATGTCCATCCGCACGGGATGCTCTCCACATAGCTTTTGTATATGTAGCCCGCCACGGTATTGGCATCGCTGCTTATGGCCCGAGCATAGCTGCCGTCAAACTCGTCGCTTAGCTCATCGACGGTGTGCGTGCCGAGCCCCAGACGGTAAAGCGTGCCGTTTCGCCACACCGCCGCGCTTGTGAACGTGACGGTGTAGGCATCGTTCC
>CAVDJG010000059.1:0-9633 GCA_963609005.1 Acidaminococcaceae bacterium | reverse complement strand
GGCTGCCGGATGCCAACCGAAAGTGAATTCATGGAGTTGGGCGATACGGCCATCTGCACTTGGACATGGGTGAAGAAAGCCGTGGCAGGCAACGACTCGATAGCAGGATATGAGGTAAAGAGCGTGCGCAACGGCAATGCTATCTTCCTTCCTGCGGCAGGGGCGCGCAACGGAAAGGAAACCGTGTTGCAAGGCGAAAATGCTGTGTATTGGACAAGTACAAGAGACGGAGAATTGGCAGGCAACGCCGCGTGTCTGTCGTTTTATTTTGCCAATTACAGTTGGTATAAGAACGCACGCTACATAGGAGGGTCGGTAAGGGCCGTGACTGAGCCCAAGGCAAAGGCAAAATGTTGCAAATGACAGCCTCAACAAAAAAGAAAATTTTAAAAGCAGACAAAACAATCTGGATAGAAAACATTGATTGATATGAAGAAATTACAGATGTTGGTTTTGGGCGCAATGGCAGTTTCGCTTTGCGCCACCGGATGCAAGACATCAACACAAAAACAAGATTCCGACTCGGTGACTGCCGACACGGCATGCATAGAACCGCTGACTCTGACCGTTGACAGCATTGGCTATCACAAAAAGGTGGGGTCGGGCTTGGAATGTGCATTCTCGGTTGACTATCCAAGCGGCGACGATAGCCTCGCGCTCGGCGTGAGAAAATTCATCGCCAGCGAACTGGCAGCCCGCTACATACCGCGTGAAAGAACCGACGAAGAGAAATATCTGCGCAAATATCCCACATACAAGGGCATTGCCAACGACGGAAAACAGTTGGTAGAGTTCTATGGAAAGGGCACAATGCGCTATCTTACGGAATACAGGAAAGAAATGACTGAATTCTATGACAACCATGACGAGATTCCGCCTCTATACCAACAGGTGAAGATAAAGAAGAGCGATGAAACGCCGATGTATGTTACCTACTGTGTGACCGACGAAAGAAACATGGGCGGCGCGCACGGGTCGTATAATTTCTACTATGTCAACATAAGCAAACAAACGTTCAAGCCGGTTGAAAACATGATTGACTCCACGCGCATCCGCGCCTTGCAGCCATTGCTGCGCAAGGGTGTGTTGTGGTATATGAAAGATTGCGGCGAGACATCGATAGCCGATTCCACCTTGAACGAATACTTGATCTTGCCCGAAAACGGTCTTATTCCGTTGCCCGCGCATACGCCTTGGCTTGAAAACGACACACTGAAATTTGTCTACCAGCAATATGAAATCGCACCTTATGCCGCCGGTCTGATAAGTTTCAATGTCGCGGTTAAGGACATAAAGAAATACCTTACGAAAGAGGCAAAAGCCTTGCTTGGAAAGTAATTGCTTGACAAAAGCCCAAATAAAATGCAGAATAGCCGGCCCAAAATGAGCCGGCTATTCTGCATTTTATTTGGTTTCACGCCCACCGAAGTGTGCGCATCTTAGTATTTGCGGTGCTGCAGATAACTGTAATTGTAAATCTGCATGAACGGATGAAGCAGTGCGCGGACGAAAGCCACCGGGTCGTTCTCACGGGTGTAGAACAATGTGTGGCGGTATTTCACATACATAAGCGTTGTATCTATCAACGCCCGCAAACCGCTTCGGCTCTCGCTTTCGAGCAGACGCAGACCATCACGATATATTTTGTTGTCGGTCTTTATGCATTTCAGGAAGTCGAGACGAGCCTTGAAATGTGCATTCATAAACGGTTTTATGCGGCGGTAGTGCATGAAACCATACGCAACCATTGCCAAGGCATTGTCGGCCGAACGCACACGATGGCGGTCGTAGGCGACGTAGGTGGCTGCGTCGGCATAGCGACGTTGCCTCACGAGCACCTCGTCGAGAAGCGTTATGCTGTCGAGTGCAGCGGCGACTGTGCCGAGGATAACGTCGTAAAGCGTGCGCCGGTAAATATCCGGACACTGGGAAGCAGTGGGCACATGCTGCAACAAGTCGCGTCTGAAAAACTGACAATGGCCCATCATTGAAGCATAGAACAACCGTATGAGATTGCAGTTGGGCTTGCGTCGGTCATAGCGTGCCACTGCCCCGTTTTCGCAGAACGGCTCTGAGCGGCACACACACATCTGCTTGTTGCCTATGGCAGCCATTTGCCGTTCAAGTTTTTGGGGCAGCCAGATGTCGTCCTGGTCGCTTATGGCAATGTAATCGCACGTTGCCTTGGCCATTGCGCCAAAGAAATTGTCGTTTATGCCGAGGCACTTGGCATTGCACGAGAAGCGTATCTTCACGCCCGACGGTGCACGGTGGGCATACTCCTCGAGTATTGCCATCGTGCCATCGGTGGAACAGTCGTCCTGAATGATAATCTCGTTGGGCAACAGTGTCTGTGCCAATATCGAGTCGAGTTGCTCACGCAAGTGACGGCTTTCGCCGTTGTAGGTGCACATCACCACCGAAACAGTAGGATTGTCGGGCATTGCGATAACGGGTATTGGTTGTTCTTAAATTCAGTTTAAAGCATTGCTGGCAGCACCAGCGGCCATGCTTATTGCTCGTCGAACTTGGCAAGATCGACGAATTTTCCGCGTTGCCGGCGTTCCTCTATCATCTTTTCCAGTTTACGGCGGCGGTTGGGTGCGATCCACTGACGTGCGAATATGTTGGGAATGGCCACACCTATGGCAATGCAAAGGATTGTGAGCGAAGCCTTGACTGCATTAGAGAAAGCTTCGGTAAGCTCACCCACGACACCCTGCATCTCTATGAGACCGAACAGAGCACGATACATCAGCACGCCGGGCACCATTGGAATGACACTCGGGATTGACAGCACATGATGCGGAACATGAAACACATGCACTGCCTTCACACATATAATACTTATCAACGCAGAGCCTGCAAGCGACCCGATGATAAGTCCCTGGTCGAGTCCGATATTGTTGTTGCTTGGCCCGAGGTTGAAAAAGTTGCGCGTGCACACGGCTATGATGCCGCCGAGAGCTACTACCCAGAGGAGCTTGCGCTGAATGTTGAATATCATTGAGAAACCCATTGCCGATATAGCTGCCGCAGTGGCATAGGCAAGGTAGTTGTTGTGCGGAGTCATACTGAGGTCTTTCACAAAGTTGTCGATGACGCACACCTTTATGGCAAAGGCTATTCCGAACGACATGGCAGCCACCATAAGCAATGTATTGAGGGCTCTTACCATTCCCACCTCGAAATGGTTGTCGAGCATGTCGCTCACGAAATTTATCAGCGGAACGCCCGGCACTATGAACAGGGCACATGCCAGAAGCGGATGCCATGGCGTGTTGCTGTGCAGCAATGCAGCGACTGGCTCCGGAAGATGGCTTGCCACAACGGGCATGGAGAGGTAGGCAGAGAACCATGCAATCAAGGTGGACACAAAAGCGGCAATGGCTATGTTGGCATAACCGTTGTATCCGCGCTCGTTGAGCACCGCACGCAGGCGGAAACCGAGAATGGCTGCTATCGAAGCATAAAAGAACGCAGCCCAGTCGCAACCGAACTGCACGCAGAACCCGCCGCATGCGAAGCCTGCACCTATTGCCACATACCACGGTTTGTAGTTGCGCGGCGTTGCGGCAATCTTGTCGAGTTCCTCCTCAAAGCGGTCGAGCGAGTAGTCTTCCTTTATGGCTCGCCACGACAGACGGCTTATCTCTGATATAGCAGTCATATTTATGCCATGCTTGTCGCAACGCTGGAACTTGGAAAAAGAGTGTTCTCCATCGCTGAGGTTCACCATAAGCATGTTGTAAGAAACATAGATGTGCAGTTTTTCTTCGGGCAAACCGAGATAAGCGGCGGTGCGTTTCATGTTGCGCAGGATGCGGCTTGTGTCGGCGGAACTTGCTACAAGCATCTGGCCGGTTTTGAGCAAGAGGTCGAGTTTTCTTCTCAGTGTTTTCTCATAATTGAGTTTTTGGATTTTGTCCATTTTGCTGTCAGTCTAAAAAAATAATTTAATTCAAGATGTATTACCATTCATTGAAAACAACTGCAAAATTACTAAATTCATGCGGAAAGGGGACATATACATCATGTAAAATCGAAATACGGTGAAAATAAGGTTGCCGTATCGGTAAAAATACTTAACTTTGCATAAGACAGGCTTTTCCGCTGACGCCTCAGGAAAAATTCTGTCAGACAAGGCATGCGCCTTTGTTTTGTAAAACATAAATGTGAAAATATGAAAGAGTTTTTAAAGTATGTGGCCGCGACAGTGGTCGGAATGATTGTCATCGGAGTCGTTATAGGCATTTTCGGGGCCATGGCAGTTGTTGGCATCGTGGCTTCTGGCGAAGCAAGAAAATCAGTATCAGACAACTCAGTGCTCGTAGTAAACCTTTCGGGAATTATCGATGAGCAGGGCAAAGGCGACATTTGGGGACAGATAACCGGCTCCGCCATCGCTCAGAACGGTCTGAACGATATAGTGCAGGCAATTAAAAAAGCAAAAGACAACGACAAGATACGCGGCATCTATATAGAAGCCGGAGCCATACAAACCGGATATGCATCGCTGCAAGAAATACGCAATGCACTGGCCGACTTCAAGAAAAGCGGCAAATGGATAGTGGCTTATGGAGATGCTTACACACAGGGCACTTACTATGTGGCCTCTGTTGCCAACAAAGTGTATCTCAATCCCAAAGGACTGATTGAATGGCACGGCCTCGGTTCACAGCCTATGTTCTACAAAGACGTGTTTGCCAAGTTCGGAGTAAAATACCAAGTGGTGAAAGTAGGCACATACAAGAGCTTCACCGAGACCTACACCGAAGACCATATGAGCGACGCCAACCGCCAACAGGTGACTGCCTACATAGGCGGACTGTGGAAAAACATATGCCGTGCAGTGGCCGACTCACGTGGAGTGAGCGTTGACTCGCTCAACAACTATGCCGACCGCATGATTATGTTTGAAGACCCCGAAGTGCTGAAAAAGGCGCATCTCATAGACGGTTTCCTCTATGCCGACCAGGTGAAAGGCGTGGTGAAGAAGATGCTCAAGCTTAACGACGACGAGCAGGTGCCGCAGCTAAGCGTTGCCGACATGAAGAATGTCAAGGGAAATGCCACGAAGGGCGATGCAATTGCCGTGTATTATGCGTCAGGAAGCATCGTGCAGACAGCGGAGGCATCACTCATCTCTGGCGAAAACGGCATCGTGGCCGAGAGCGTATGCACCGACCTTGAAGATCTTGCCGAGGATGATGACGTAAAAGCCGTGGTGATTCGCGTGAACTCAGGAGGCGGCGATGCGTATGCATCAGAACAGATATGGCACCAGATAAGCGAACTGAAAAAGAAGAAACCCGTCGTGATTTCAATGGGCGACTATGCCGCTTCGGGCGCTTACTACATGTCGGCGCCGGCTTCATGGATTGTAGCCCAGCCGAACACTCTCACCGGAAGCATCGGAATATTCGCAGCCATACCTGACCTAAGCGGACTGATTACGCAGAAACTCGGGGTGAAATTCGACGAGGTGAAGACCAACCGCAACAGCAACTTCGGCAACATGCTGGCACGTCCGTTCAACGATGAGGAGTTGGGCTACCTGCAAGCCTATGTCAACCGGGGCTATGCTCTGTTCCGCAAACGTGTTGCCGACGGGCGACACAAGAGTGTGGAGGATATTGAGAAAATAGCACAGGGACGCGTGTGGATTGCCGGTGATGCCTTGCGCATAGGACTTGTTGACCAGCTCGGCGGACTTGACGAGGCCGTGGCAAAGGCTGCAAAGCTTGCAAAACTTGACAAATGGTACACCGAAGACTATCCCCTGCCACTGTCATGGACCGACCAACTACTCTCGGCAACAAGCAAGAAGAACTATCTTGACCAACAACTGCGGCTAACTTTGGGTGACCTGTATGAACCTTACATGATGTTGAAAGGCATCAACCGGCAAAGTGTGCTGCAGGCAAGAATACCGTTTGCTGTGAACCTGAAATGACATGCATGCCGTGACTGTGGCCGTGCAACAGCTCGAAACGGCCACATTGGCATGCAAGCTACACAACATTACAAAGGCAGACAATGAGAACAGAAGGCGACTTCATAAAGATAAACGAATGGCTCTTGCCGTTGAGCTGGCTCTATGGCATTGGCGTGAGGGTGCGAAACTGGCTTTTCGACAACGGAGTGTTCAAAAGCCGGAGCTTCGACATCCCCGTCATTGCAGTGGGCAACATCACTGTCGGCGGCTCGGGAAAGACTCCGCATGTGGAATATCTCGTTGAACTGTTGCGCCATTCGTTTAAAACGGCCGTACTGAGCCGCGGCTACAAGCGCGAAAGCAAGGGCTATGTCGTTGCAAAGAAGAAGACCGCCATGCCCGAAATAGGCGACGAGCCTTTTCAAATACACACCAAATACAAAGACATATATGTGGCGGTGGACAGCAACAGATGCCGCGGCATAGAGCGTCTGACGCACGATGCCGCAACACGCAACGTCGAGGTAATTCTGCTCGACGATGCCTTCCAGCACCGATATGTGAAGCCCGGCATCAACATCTTGCTCGTTGACTACCACCGACTCATCATCTACGACCGTCTTCTGCCTGCCGGTCGCCTTCGCGAACCAAAGAAAGGCACGTCGCGTGCCGACATCGTCATCATCACAAAATGCCCCACCGACCTCAAGCCCATGGAATATCGCGTACTGAAGAGGGCCATGGGGCTATATCCTTTTCAGGAACTTTATTTCACTTCTATTTGTTACCGCGACCTTGTCGCAGTGTTCGGAAAGGGACACATGGCACTCAGCAGCATAGGCAAAGACACCCATGTGCTGCTGCTCACCGGCATTGCCTCGCCACAACAGATGATAGTCGATTTGCAACCATACACCACCCATGTCACTCCAATGACATTCGGCGACCACCATCAGTTCACAAAAGACGATGTGGAACGCATAAACCGCAAGTTCGAGGCTATGCCTTCGCCTAAGATTGTAGTTACAACCGAGAAAGACAGCACACGCCTCACGCGTGTCGCCGGCCTTTGCGACGAAGTAAAAAAGAAAACCTACGCTCTGCCGATAAAGGTAAAGTTTCTGGCAGACGGACAAGAAGAATTCAACAATAAAATAATAAATTATGTACGAAAAAATACAGGAAACAGCAGCATGGCTGAAAGAAAGAATGACAACCAGTCCTGAAACAGCCATCATCCTTGGCACAGGCCTCGGCCAGTTGGCCACCGAAATAACCGACAGCTACGAGTTCCCCTACAAGGATATACCCAATTTTCCAATCTCAACAGTTGAGGGACATGCAGGAAAACTGATATTCGGAAAGCTGGGAGGCAAGGACATCATGGCCATGGAAGGACGCTTTCATTATTATGAAGGCTATTCCATGAAAGAAGTGACATTCCCCATACGCGTCATGTATGAGCTTGGCATCAAGACATTGTTCGTGAGCAACGCTTCGGGAGGCATGAACCCGGAGTTCAAGATAGGCGACCTCATGATCATCACCGACCACATCAACTTCTTCCCCGAGCATCCGCTGCGCGGAAAGAATTTCCCCACCGGTCCGCGCTTTCCCGATATGCACGAAACCTACGACCTTGGTCTCATTGCCGAAGCCGACTCCATTGCAAAAGAAAAAGGCATCCGTGTCGTACACGGCGTGTATATAGGCGTGCAGGGACCTACGTTTGAAACACCTGCCGAATATAAGATGTATCACCGTCTCGGGGCCGATGCCGTGGGCATGAGCACCGTGCCCGAAGTGATTGTGGCACATCATTGCGGCATACGCACATTCGGAATAAGCATCATAACCGACCTCGGTCTTGAAGACACACCCGTTGAAGTGAGCCATGAAGAGGTGCAGACAGCTGCCAACAACGCACAGCCGCTCATGACAGAAATAATGCGTGAAATGATAAGAAGGGCCTGATGCAATGACCGACATAGCAAAACTCGGCGAGTTTGGACTGATAAACCATCTCACCAAAGACATCAAGCCCACCAATGCCTCTACCCATCGTGGGGTTGGCGACGACTGTGCCGTGCTGCATTATCCCGACAGCGAGGTACTTGTCACCACCGACATGCTCATGGAAGGAGTGCATTTCGACCTCACATACATCGACCTGCAGCACCTCGGCTACAAATCGGCGATGGTCAACATAAGCGACATATTCGCCATGAACGGCACTCCGCGCCAACTCACAGTGAGCATTGCGCTCAGCAAGCGGTTCAAGGTTGAGGATATGGAGCAGTTTTACAGCGGTTTGCGCATGGCGTGCGACAAATGGGGCGTTGACATCGTGGGAGGCGACACCACATCGTCTTACACCGGTTTGGCCATAAGCATAACCTGCATAGGCGAGGCCAAGAAAGACGACATAGTCTACCGCGACGGGGCGCACGACACCGACCTCGTGTGTGTTAGCGGCGACCTTGGAGCAGCCTATATGGGTCTGCAACTGCTTGAGCGCGAAAAAACCGTCTACTACCAGCAGGTGGACGAGGCGCGAAAGAAGAACGACACGCGCGCACTTGAAGAGCTAAAGAACTTCCAGCCCGACTTTGCCGGAAAGGAATATCTGCTGCAAAGGCAACTGCAAACCGAAGCCCGCGGCGACATCATAGCACGTTTGCACGAACTAAACATACGTCCCACGGCCATGATCGACATAAGCGACGGCCTCAGCAGCGAACTCATGCACATCTGCAAACAAAGTCATTGCGGATGCCGCATATACGAAAAGAACATTCCGATAGACTACCAAACAGCAGTCATGGCCGAAGAATTAAACATGAACGTAACCACTTGCGCCCTGAACGGCGGCGAAGACTACGAGTTGTTGTTCACTGTTCCAATAGGCGACCATGAGAAAATAGAGCAAATGGAAGGCGTGAAACTCATCGGACACATCACCCGCGAGCAACTCGGCATGATGATCGTCACCCGCGACAACAACGAGTTTGAATTAAAGGCCCAAGGTTGGAATCCTCTGAAAGACTGACAGCAAAAAGCCGAAAGGCGCATTTTATACATAAAAGGTGGAGACTGAAAAATCTCCACCTTATTTTTTATATAACCATCCCACGCCGCGCAAGAACCTTTCACCCACACTGCCCATGGGCTTGATAACATGAAATCTGTTCAAAAGCGACATTTGCAAAACTCGGCATCGAGGGCAAATGGCGTGTGCGCGACGTATGTCAACACCGCGATGTGGCACACCGCGCCGCATCGTGGAACGGTGTGGTTGGGCCTCACGCCACCGTAGTGCTTGTGCCAAGCGATGCAAGGCGATGAATTTTATGACAAAACGGACAATTATCGCGAATTTTACCCCATTTGTTTTTTTTAACAGTTGAAGCAGAAAGATATTATAAAATTATTTTAATTTTGCATTAAACATAAATTCAATCTGTATGAAAAAACTATTTTTAGGACTAGCTATTGCCTTCGCTTCGATTGCAAACGTATCAGCACAAAATGTAACAGTGGAGGAACCCGAATTTGCCGAAGAAACACTTCTCTTGGTTTCCGACAACCAAGGAGTTAAATTGTCACGCGAAAGCGGAACCATAAAGACGAAAGCCGGCGCAAGCCTTTACCTCGTTGGTATAGGTAAAGTGAAGTCGAGACTTACGCTTCAGGGC
>CAVDJG010000058.1:0-9679 GCA_963609005.1 Acidaminococcaceae bacterium | reverse complement strand
ACCTATAACTGCAATAACTATTACTGTCATTTTTATTCTTTTTAATGTTAAACAAGAAACAGTAGCACCAACTTTAAGGCTTTGCTGTCAATTTAAACCGCCGAAATAGAGCCTGTGGCCACGGCAGGCTGTCTCCCGACCGGGCTTCTGCAAAAAACATGTGAGGCGTGAAACGGCAACATCAACATTGCCTCTCCACGCCTCGTGCATGATTATCATCTAATTATTTCAACTTCGGTGCATTGCCAATCAGTCCTTTTCGGCGGCCGGAGTGGCCTCGGCAGCCTTTTCGGGAGCCTCGGTTTCGGCTTTTGCCTTGGCCGGCTTCTTGGCAGTGGGTTTCTTGGCGGCCGGCTTTTTGGCAGCCGGTTTGGCGGCTACTTTCAGCTTTTCAAGTTTCGCACGGAGCTTCTCTTCGGCAGCCTCAATCTTTTCTATCTTCGTCTGCAAGCGCTCCACCTCCTTGGTCTTGATTTCAATTTCCTCGTCCTGGTTCTTTATTGTGGTGAGCAACGCACTGAGTTCGTCGTTGTCAACATCCTCAGGATAAAGCGAATTTACACGGCTCAGGAAATCGCCGAGAATGTTCATGTAGTTGGTGAAAGCATCGAACGGACTGCTATAAATGCCCCTGTCGACAGCAATGTTTGAGGGCTTTGTGGTCATCTGACGGAAGTTGTTGGATGCCTGCAAGTAGTCCCAGTCCTGATTGATGCGCGGGTCGTCGGCGATACGCACGCGGTCGGCCACGCTATAAAGCTTGTTGAAAGCCTCACGCTGCATCGGGTTGCCGAGCCAGCTGCTCACATCGCGCTCCTCATCGGTCCAGCTCAAGGTGTCGGGCACGTCAAGCTGCCCTACGCTCTTGTATCCGTCGCACACTTCAGACGGCGTGGAGAATGTTATGCCACGCTGCTTGGCACATTCGGGCAAAGCCTTCAAGAAGTCGAGAATGTTGCTCGACAACGGCTGTGCAATGCCTATTGCCGACAGTTCCATGAATATGTTCACCACCTTTTCGCCCTCGGGCAATGTTGCAATCTTGTCGATGTAGTTGTCGGCAAACAACGGATAGCCTTCCCAGTCGCGGTTGTTGAAGCGCAACGAAATGTCGTCGCTGAGCACAACATCACGCAACAGGAGTTTAAGGTTGGGTGCAAGCGAACAGTTGTAGATGTAGTGCGGCGATTTCCAACCCAAGACATGGCGCGCACCTTCGGTGAGCATGCCCTTGAAACCAAGCTGCGCGGCCTGCAATCCGATGTCGTCGCTGTATATCAACGACGAGTTGCGGAGCACTTTCGGTGTTTGTCCGAAATATTCCTCCATTTTCTTGCACTGGCGGCGCACCTCGGCTGCGAAGCTTTCTTCGTTGGCCAGCGATGCAAGTCCATGCGAATAAGGTTCGGCAAGAAACTCCACGCATCCCGTTTCGTTCAGTTCCTGCAGTTTCTCGATTACCTGCGGGGCATGTGTTTCGAGCTGCTCCATGCCTACGCCCGACAGAGAGAAAGCCACCTTGAAATACTTTCCGTTCTGCTTTATCATCTCGCCTATGGCATTGAGAGCCGGCATGTACGAGCGCTCGGCAATGTCGCTGATGATGCGTTCGTTCTCGTAATCGTCGTAATAGTAGTGGTCGGTACCTATATCGAAGAAGCGGTAGCGCTTCAACTGTATTTTCTGATGTATCTCGAAATATAAACAGATTGTTTTCATCTTGTCTTCATTGTTTGATTGTTGTAAAGATATTTAGTAGTCACTTGTGGCAGGTTCACCAGAGGCGGTGGTCAATCACACGCTCGTAAAGGTCTTTTATTCTTGCTCCAACCTTTTCCCATGTAATCTGGTCAACCTCGCGTTTACCTTCATCCTGCAAGTAATGGAAGAGGCTTTCATTGCTGCATATCGAGTAAATAGCGTCGGCCAGAGCGTTGATGTCCCAATAGTCAACCTTTATGCAGTTGGTAAGTATCTCGCCGCATCCGCTCTGTTTCGATATTATTGTGGGCGTTCCGCACTGCATTGCCTCCAACGGCGATATGCCAAACGGCTCGCTCACCGACGGCATTACATACACATCGGAGTCTTTCAGACACTCATACACTTCCTTGCCGCGCATGAATCCCGGGAAATGGAAGCGGTCGGCAATGCCGCGTTCGGCTGCAAGATAAATCATCTGGTCCATCATGTCGCCGCTTCCAGCCATACAGAAGCGCACATTGCGGGTGCGGTGAAGCACCATGTTGGCTGCCTCGACGAAATATTCAGGCCCTTTCTGCATTGTCAGTCGCCCGAGGAATGTCACCACCTTTTCCTTGCCCGTGTGGTCGGGACGCGGAATGTCCTGCAGTTCCTGGCGCAATGGATAGACGGCATTGTGCATGGCGAAGCACTTGCGCGGGTCTTGATGATACTGGTTTATGACCGTTTGGCGCGTAAGTTCAGACACGCACATGATGCAGTCGGCATTGTCCATGCCGTCTTTTTCAATGGAGTAGACGGTGGGATTCACCTTTCCGCGGCTGCGGTCGAAATCGGTTGCATGCACATGTATGCACAGTGGCTTGCCCGAAATCTTCTTGGCGTGTATTCCGGCGGGGAATGTGAGCCAGTCGTGGGCGTGTATTATGTCGAACTCTTCGGCACGGGCCACGACTCCGGCAATAACCGAATAGTTGTTGATTTCGTCGTGCAGGTTGGAAGGATAGCCTCCTGCAAACTCCATGCAGCCCAAGTCGTTGACGTGCATATAGTTGAAATCGGCATAAATTTTGTCGCGGTAGCGGTAGTAGTCGTCGGGGTTCATTATGTCGCCCACACGACTTTTCACATAATCATGGTCAACGTCGCGCCACGCAATAGGCACGCAGTTCATGGCCACTATCTTTGCTGCACTGTGGTCTTCGTCTCCGAAAGGATGCGGAAGGCACAATGTTATGTCTATGTCACCTTGGGCATGCAAGCCCTGTGATATTCCGAAATTAGCGGTAGCAAGTCCACCAAACACATGAGGAGGATACTCCCATCCGAACATTAAGACTTTCATAACTGTTAAATCCTCCTTATTTTAATATTTATACTTTTCGAGAAGTTCAAGCGTACGCAATAACTCAGCCACGTTTATGGCGAAAGACATGGCCCCGCGGCCGTGGAACGGAGGATTGCCGTCGAACAGTTCGGGGATAGTTCCGAGGCAATGCTGCCCCATTTCGTCCTCATATCCCACCATTTGGCGTTCGATGAAGCTCAGGCGCGTGCGTTTGTAGATTTTGAGGCATGCCTCCATGTAGAAGCCGCCGAGCCACGGCCATGCCGTGCCCTGGTGATAGGCGTAGTCGCGCTGGGTTTGAGGCCCGACATAAAGAGGATTGTATCCGCCGCTCTTTGGCGACAGAGAGCGCAGTCCTTTGGGCGTAAGCAGCTCGCGTGTACACACGTCGAGCACGCTTTTCTGTTGTGCAGGACTGAGCGGAGAATAGTCGAGTGCAACGGCGAAAATCATGTTCGGGCGCACGCTCCAGTCCTGGTCGATGCCGTCGGCCACATAGTCGAACAGATAACCGTATTTGTTTACAAACACGTTAAGGAACGAGCTCATGCACAGTTCGGCACGTTTTTCAAGAGCCGCAGCCTGTGTTTCATCGCCGAACTCGGCCACCATTGCTGCGCAGAATTTGAGGGCGTTGTACCAAAGGGCGTTGAATTCCACGATAAACCCGGTGCGCGGCACAACCGGACGGCCGTTGGCCGTGGAGTTCATCCATGTCACTGCCTTGTCAAGACCCTCGCTATAGAGCAGCCCATTGTCGCGCAATTCGAGGTTGGGATGCTTTCCGTCGATGATGAATGTCACGATGTCGTGCAGCAGATTGCCGTATTTGCGGTAGCATTTCTCAACAGACGAGTGCTTTGCATACTGCTGCAATGCCCACACGGCCCACAACATTACGTCGGGTTGTTCAATCTCATATATCTTGACGGTTGACGGTTTGCCCTCCATAAACTCATAGAGTCCGCGCGAAGCCGTTTCCATCACGAGCTCGAAATAGTCTTCTTCCTCTATCGAGAGCGTGAGTCCAGGAAGTGCGATGAAAGTGTCGCGGGCGCGGCATTTGAACCACGGGTAGCCTGCAAGGATATAACGCTCGTCCTTGCTTGTACGGTTGTGGAACTGGTGGGCGGCGTTGACGAGACAATGGAAGAAATTGTCGCGCGGGCTGCGCTCGTCCACTTCCTTGTCGAACAGGCGCTTCAGTCCGCCGGTCTTGCACTCCGACGTTGATGCCGAGAACACTATGCTTTCGCCCTTCTTTATGGGCATCTCGAAATAACCGGGCACATAGAGGTCTTCGTTCGAAGCATATCCGCGCTCCTGTTCCTTGGGGTATTCCACGCCACGATACCAGTCGGGACGGAAATTGAAGTCGTTGGCCTTGCTGAACTGCATGTAGAGGTCGGGGTAGCCGGCATACATACAGGTGCGTATGCCGTTCTCCACCTCGCTGTATTCGCGCGAGGCCACGGAGTTTTCGTGCGTGAACTGCCTTACGCTGCGGAACGCCAGGAACGGGCGGAAGCGCAGTGTTGTGGGCGAATGTGCATCCATAAGCGTGTAGCGTATGAGGATACGGTCTTCGTAGTGTTGGAACACTACCTCCTTTTTAAGCACCACTCCACCCACACGGTAGATTGTTGTGGGCACTTTATCGCAGTCAAATTCTCGGATATACTTGTGTCCTTTCGGGCTGTAGTTGTTGCCCTGATACTTGTGGAGCCCCAGATTGAACTCTGCACCATGCTGCACCACCGTCACATCGAGCGACGACAGGAGTACATGGTTCTCGTCATCCAGCCCCGGAACAGGCACTACAAGCAGTCCATGATACTTACGCGTGTTGCAGTCTACGATAGTGGAACACGAGTAAGCTCCCGACCTGTTGGTGCGAAGCAGTTCTCGGGGAAGGGATTCTTCCAGGTTAGTCATCAGAGCTTTTTCGAATCGCAAATAACTCATAGGTTTAAATTAAGGTTCGTTATTAGTCAGTCTGCAAACATGAACGGCTGCCGTTGGCAGGCCGAACATATTGCAAACCAAAGTTAGTAATTTTTGATTTACAGACAAAGAAAAAGTTGTTTTATTTTCAAAAAAAAGCCGTTGGCAGCAAAAACGCATGTATTTCACAAAAAAACAAGCGCCAACCGGTGCTTTTCCTTTGATATGGAGCCGAATAAAAAAAGTGCTTTCCGCTGCTCAATCCATAGCCTGTGCCTGCCCGAGCAGCCCCTGTTGCCCACCCGATGGCATACGGTGCACATGCGTGAGGCACAAGGTGCATGTGTGTGCAGCGTATGGTGCACGCACGCATGCCTTATGCTGCACGACGCGGGCAGCGGCATTTTGACATGGATTCTTGACGAAACCGCAGTGGATTTACCGCTTTTTCAAGAAGCTGCGGTTTAGTTTTCCACACCCTGTATCTGTGTCGTCTATATAATAAGGTGCAGAAGGTGGCGGTCAGTCGGGTATCAGGAAGTTTATCACTTCCTGCTCAACCTCAACCGTGAACGGCCCCACCGGAGTGTTCATGAGCCGTCCGTCAACCCCCACCAGGGCCTTGCGTGCCTCAAGCACCTCCACTCTGCGCGTGCGGAACGGGTGCACGCTGCGGTGGTTGAGGAATTTGCCGCGCACAAACAGATAGAAACCTTCAAACAGTTGCACCATTTCGGGATGATAGACAACCGACACGTCGAGCAGTCCGTTGTAGGGAACGGCGTTCGGGGTCTGCCCATATCCGAGCGAGTTGCCTATGCACACCGTCATGATGTTGCGCTTCATCTCGTCGGTGTTTATCTTCAGGTGCATCTTGTATTCAAGCCGTTGGAACACCATCAGCAGAAACGAGAACAGGAACGAGAGTGTGCGCGACCCGAACACATGGCGTGTGCGCCGCCGCAAATTCATTATTGCAGCCACGAGCCCGATGTTTACGCAGTTGAGAAAATATCTGTGGCATTGTTCGCCGTGCCGGTTACGGTAGCGTATGCAGCCGAGGTCGATTTTCCTTACGCGCCGTTTCTTCAGCCACACGACAGTCTGTTCGATGTCGTTCTCACGGAATCCCCAGAAATGGGCGAAATCGTTCATCAGTCCGTTAGGTATTATTCCGAGTGCCACCTCGCTGCGTTTCTGTGCATTTGTGTGCATTAGGCAGTTCACGGCATCGTTGAGTGCCGAGTCGCCTCCAACGATTACGATTGTCTTGTAGCCGTTGTTTATCATCATGTTGACAAGACGCTCCACGCTTGCCGAGTTTTCGCTCTGCACATGGTCGTAATCCACGCCATGGGCTTTAAGGCATTTCTCGACGCTTTCCCATTTCACTGTCCGGCGGAACAATTCGTGCTTGGGGCAGTAGACAATTCCCCAACGTTCTGACTTATCCATATATTTATTGCATTACACGGTTTTCGTTTTCATTCAATATGCGCTCTATTTCGTCAACCCTTCGGCTCAGCGGAAGCGTGCCGTCAACCCAGTTTATAGTGAAGCCGCGGCGCTCCATGCCGCGAAACCATGTCATCTGCCGCTTGGCAAACTGGTGTATGGCTATTTCCAGCGATTTGAACATGTCGTCGTAAGACAGTTTTCCCGTAACATATTCGGTGACATACTTGTATTCCAACCCATAGTAAATAAGTGCTTCGGGGGCTATGCCGCTGTCGAGCAAACCTTTCACCTCGTCGGCCATCCCGTTGTCGAGACGTGCCCGGAGGCGTTCGGAGATGCGCCTGCGACGCGTTTCGCGGTCTATCTCCACGCCGATCACTACCGAATCGACCGATGGCAGGCGGCGCTCGGGCATGGGATGTTCAATGTTGTAGGTTTCGATTTCAATGGCACGTATTGCCCGTTGTGCGGTGTCCACGTCGGTGCTGTTGTGCATTTTTGTGCCCGTGCGGCTTTTAAGTTCCACGAGCATGGCCGTAAGTTCATCGAGGCTTTTCTCTGAAAGACTGTCGCGCAGCTTCTGGTTTTGCGGCACGGGCGACAGCGAATAGCCTCTGAGCACCGCCTCTATATACAGTCCTGTTCCGCCGCAGAGTATGGGCCGGTGTCCGCGATCCACTATTCCGCCATAAGCTTCATGGAAATCGCGCTGATATTCAAACAGGTTGTATTTCGTGCCCGGCTCCACAATGTCGATCAAGTGGTAGGGTATATGCGTGTGGCCTATGGTGTAGTCGTCAAGGTCTTTGCCTGTCCCGATGTCCATGCGGCGGTACACCTGGCGCGAGTCGGCGCTTATTATCTCGCCGCCCACGCGCAGTGCGAGAGCAGCGGCCACCGAAGTTTTGCCGCTTGCAGTAGGCCCGAGTATTGTTACCATTGTTTTGTTGTGCATATATCTGTCTTGGCTGTGGGTAGGGTTTTATTACGCAAACTTACACAAAATACGCGTAACTGCAAAATACTATCGTGGAAAAACCGAAAAAGCCGCAGAAATCAAAGCCTTGTTTTGCGTTGCGCCGACGTTATTGCACACGCCGGCAAACATCGCGGTGCACGGCGTTGCCCGCCAATGCATTGCATTTGCACAATAAAGAAAGGTGAAACAACATGCCGGGCATGCAAACGAAAAAAAGCCGGAAACCTCCGTCTGACAGAGATTTCCGGCTTTATACCGTGGAGCTGGTGGGATTCGAACCCACGTCCAAACAGGGAAACCATATGCTTTCTACACGCTTATTCCGGCCTTCGGTTTTCGTGTTGCAACAAGACCCGGACCACCAATTGCAACCTTATCCTCTAAATTTCACCTGCACGGCGAGGCACATGCCGGCTATTTCCGATTTTCCTGCACCGCTTAGCCCTCAGATTCGGAACAACATCCTTGGAGCGATGTCTCGTTCGGCCACCTTGTGGCCGAATAAAGCTAATCTACTGTGCTTCGATTAAGCAGCGAGAGCGTAGTTGTTTTCGCCAATTAAATTCTTGATCACTCAGATTAAGGAGCTAGCCATCGAGGCTCCGCGTGCTTACATACCATTTCGACCCGCTGTCAAATCCAGTCAACCCCAAATCGATACCTGTATGCAAATGACCGGTGCGCACCCGCACCTGCCCTTGTGTGCCGACTTGGGCATAATGCCAAGCGACACTTGTTACAAGTGGATGCAAAGTTACTAATTTTTCAACACACAACAACTTTGCAGCCAATTTTTTATGCCGTTTTCAAAATTTTTCACGTTGGCTTAATCAAAAATTTGCATAATATAGGTTCAAAATTCCAAAACATACGCTTGCCTACGGGCGAGTAACCAAACTTTTTTATTAACTTTGCAAAAAACCTTTAAGTTAACATAAACCGCAAGAAAATGAAAGAAAAAGTAACGAAGACGGCTATATCGCTGTCGGTTGCGGCCATAACTGCAATGTTGTGCCCCACCCTAACGGTCATGGCAGCCACGCCAACCGCCCGAGCTGAAGCCACACAGCAACTGAAAAGCGTAAACACAACCTTCAACACAGTGAAGGTTTTCGACAAGTATAATGCGCAGTATCGCATTCCGGCCATAGTGCAATGCAAGTCGGGAAAGATAATAGCATTTGCCGACCACCGCTACGACAACAGAGACATAGGCGGCGGAAGACACCTCGACATCGTGATGAAAGAAAGCAACGACATGGGGCTCACCTGGACAGGCAACGAGAAAATCGTGGCCCGGGGCGGCATTGGCGGAGCTAACAGCTTCGACTGCGCACACGGCGACGCCGCCGTGGTTGTAGACCGCAAGACGGGAGAACTGCTCCTGATGTGTGCATCGGGCGGCATAGGCTATTGGGAGTCGACAAGAGAGAACCCGCAGAAAATGGGACGATACTACAGCAACGACGAAGGAAAGACCTGGAAGGTGAAGGAAGTTACCGCCGACGTATACGGACTAATGGACGACATGACCTCGGCTTTCTTCACAAGCGGACGCATCTGCCAAAGCAAACACATAAAAGCCGGCAGCCACTACCGCCTCTACACAGCACTTACCACGCACAAAGGCAACCGCGTGCTTTACAGCGACGACTTCGGCACGACGTGGAAAGTGCTCGGCGAAAATGCCGACATGACCGCTCCCAAAGGCGACGAAGCAAAAATCGAGGAGCTGCCCGACGGCAATGTGCTGATAAGCAGCCGCACAAGAATAGGGCGATTCTTCAACATCTATAAATACGACAACAAGAAAAAGGCCACCGGCAAGTGGCTCGACGTGACCCTTTCGAGTGCTGAATGCAACGGCGTGGACGGAAGCAAGAGCGCATGCAACGGCGAGGTCATCATCGTGAAAGGCAAAGACAAGAATGGCAAGAAAACATGGTTGCTGCTGCAAAGCGTACCAACCGGGCACGACCGCTCCAACGTTACGGTGTTCTACAAGGCACTGCGAAGCCCCGCCGACTATGCCACACCCGAAGCAATAGCAAGAAACTGGGACGGAAAATGCCAGATAAGCAACACCACATCGGCCTACTCCACTATGGTTCAGGCAACCAACGGTGACATTCTTTTCCTTTATGAGGAGAACGCTTTCCACCGTCCGCCAACCGAACCGGACGATTATTACGACATAATCTTCAAAAAACTCGACTTGAAGAATCTCACCGGCGGCGACTACGAAT
>CAVDJG010000057.1:0-9728 GCA_963609005.1 Acidaminococcaceae bacterium | reverse complement strand
CTCTAAAGAGGAGTTCGACTCTCCTAGGGACTACAAATAAAAATAAAAAGGAAGAAACAAAAAGATGGCAAACCACAAATCATCACTTAAAAGAATCCGTCAGGACAAAGCAAAGGCTTTGCACAACAGATACTATGCAAAGACAATGCGTAACGCCGTACGCAAGTTGCGCGCGCTTACCGACAAGGAAGAAGCCGTTAAGCTCTATCCTACTGTGCAGAAAATGCTTGACAAGTTGGCTAAAACCAACATTATCCATAAGAACAAGGCCGCAAACTTGAAGTCAAGTTTGTGCAACCATATCGCAAAATTGGCCTAAGGCCAATGAGAGCTACATCTGAAAAGGATGTAGCTTTTTTTTTGCCCTAGTTTTTTCCTGCGTTCCGGGGAAGTAGCAACACAACCGCATTGCGAGGCTCGTTTGCCGTCGGCAATTGCCCGACGGTGTCACGGAACATATCCTTCAGCACCTTCACGAAGCCATTGTTCGGCATCGCTGTAGCGTATGCGGAACTCCGCTCCCGACGTGCCTTGCGCCGGACCTATCACTATCACCCAACCGTCGATAAACCCTACGTCGCCCACATAAAGTGCATCTGCGTTGGAAACTTCCATTGGCAGCGTGCCGCGCGACTGCCACATTAGCCGCTTTATCTGCCGCTCGTCGCAGCGGAATATCTCCTGCGCCGTGATGCGGTGTCCGTCGCGCTTGCTGAAAGTGGCAATGTCGGAGGTCGTCCACGACACTGAATCATGGTCGGACACCACCGATTCGAACGTCACGCACGACGGGTCTTCATACAGCCATGTTATCCTCAGCGTGCGGTTTCCGCTCTGCACCTCGTCCTGCCATGCCTTTGCAGCGTTGGCAAGCACAGTTCTGAAACCGTCGGCCGTGGCATTTTCCACGCCGTCAAGCTCGAGAATGTCGCCAATCCACTGCTTCGTTGCGCGCATGACGGCCTCGTTGCCGCCCACGGGAAAGTCTACGCTCGCCTTGTATTCCTTGCCGTTTGAGTCTTCGCGGCATTCCATTGTCATCACGTCGAAATATTCCTGCGCCATGACTGCCGTTCCGCTTGCAGCCGCCAATAGCACGGCTGCCGTTCTTTTGAAAGTTGAAAACATGACGCAAAATTAATGAAAAAAAGTGTCATGCGCCATTGTTGCACCGTCAATATGCGTTTTTCAAGTATTGTGCGGCGCGTCGCCGGGCGGTCTGTGAGGGCGCATACAGGCCGTTACGGGCCCAATTTGCGGCACCGGTGCACACATGGTCGCCCACACTCGTCTGCGTGTCTGCAAGGGCGTTTTTTAGTGTCAAAAATTTCATTAAGTCGCAGTTTTTTCGTACTTTTGTACACTTAATATTGAAAACTGAAAATGGCAGAAATACAAAACAATGCGAACAATTACTCCGCCAGCAACATCCAGGTGTTGGAAGGCCTTGAAGCCGTGCGCAAGCGCCCTGCGATGTACATCGGCGACATAAGCGAGAAAGGTCTGCACCACCTCGTCAACGAGACTGTGGACAACTCCATCGACGAGGCAATGGCAGGATACTGCACCCACATCGAGGTGACGATAAACGAGGACGAGTCGATAACCGTTCAGGACAACGGCCGCGGAATCCCGGTAGACGAGCACAAGAAACTGCACAAGTCGGCTCTCGAGGTGGTGATGACAGTGCTCCATGCCGGAGGAAAATTCGACAAAGGATCCTACAAAGTGAGCGGAGGTCTGCATGGAGTGGGCGTGAGCTGCGTCAACGCGCTGTCTTCGCACATGAAGTCGCAAGTGTTCCGCGACGGCAAGATATACCAGCAGGAATACGAAAAAGGCAAGCCCCTTTATCCCGTTAAGGTCGTGGGCGAGACCGAATTGCGCGGAACCCGCCAGCAGTTCTGGCCCGACGGTTCCATATTCACCACCACCCACTACCAGTGGGACATCATTGCCCGCCGCATGCGCGAACTTGCCTACCTCAATGCCGGCATACACATCACGCTGCGCGACATGCGTCCCGACGAGGAAGGAAAGACGCGTGAGGAAGTGTTCCACGCCAAGGACGGACTGAAAGAGTTTGTGCGCTATGTTGACAGACACCGCGACCACCTCTTCGACGACGTGATATATCTCAAAACCGAGAAGCAGGGCGTGCCCATCGAAGTGGCCGTGATGTACAACACAGGCTATACCGAGAACATACACTCCTATGTAAACAACATCAACACCATAGAGGGCGGAACCCACCTCACCGGTTTCCGCATCGCACTTACGCGCACATTGAAGGCATACGCCGATGCCGACCCTGTGATTTCGAAGAATATAGAGAAAGCCAAGGTGGAGATTACGGGCGAGGACTTCCGCGAAGGTCTCACCGCAGTAATATCGATAAAGGTGGCCGAGCCGCAGTTTGAGGGCCAGACAAAGACCAAGCTGGGCAACAGCGAAGTGTCGGGAGCCGTGCAGCAGGCCGTGAGCGAGGCCCTTACCAACTATCTTGAGGAGCATCCCAAGGAGGCAAAGCTCATCTGCGACAAGGTGCTTCTCGCCGCCACGGCACGTGTTGCCGCACGCAAGGCACGCGAGAGTGTGCAGCGCAAGAACCCGATGACCGGCGGAGGACTGCCCGGCAAGCTCGCCGACTGTTCGAGCCGCGACCCGAAGGCATGCGAGATATTCCTCGTCGAGGGCGATTCGGCCGGCGGTTCGGCCAAGCAGGGACGCAACCGCTACACCCAAGCCATCCTGCCCTTGCGCGGAAAAATACTCAATGTAGAGAAGGTGATGTGGCACAAAGTGTTCGAGTCGGAGTCGGTGATGAACATCATCCAGAGCATAGGAGTGCGTTTCGGCGTTGACGGCGAGGACGACAAGGAAGCCAATATCGACAAGTTGCGCTACGACAAGATTATCATCATGACCGATGCCGACGTCGATGGATCGCACATCGACACCCTTATAATGACACTCTTCTACCGTTTCATGCCGCGCGTGATACAGGAGGGCCACCTCTACATAGCCACTCCGCCGCTCTATCTGTGCACCTACAAGAACGAGGCCAAGGAATATTGCTACACCGAGCAGCAGCGTCAGGCCTTCCTCGACAAGTATGGCAACGGCAGCGAAGACGGAAACAACATCCACACGCAGCGTTACAAAGGTTTGGGAGAGATGAATCCCGAGCAGCTTTGGGAAACCACCATGGACCCGCAGACACGTCTCTTGAAGCAAGTGACGATAGAGAATGCTGCCGAGGCCGACGAGATTTTCTCGATGCTTATGGGCGACGACGTGGAGCCGCGCCGCCAGTTTATCGAGGAAAATGCCACCTACGCCAACATCGATGCCTGACGGTGCGTGTCCTGCCAAGTCGCCACGGCGGCACTGAAAAGGCGCGCCCCGGGAGCGCAACCACAACAACTGCAAGGCTTGCACCGCGATTTATGCCAATCGGGGTGCAAGCCTTTTCATTTATCCCACAGTCAATGAAAAAGTTCACGACACTCATTCTCGTTGCCCTGGCGGCCTTTCTGCCGTCGTCGGCGCAGCCGCCTGCACTGCGGTGGATGCTTGCCCCGCTTGCGGGCGACACCTCATGCGTGTGGTTCCGCCGCACGTTTGTAGGCACGGCACGCCCCCGCAGTGCCACGGTGAGCGTGGCGTCGGCCGGCCGTTTCGTGCTCTATGTCAACGGCCGCAACGTCTCCACCGCGCTTTACATGCCGTGCCGTGCCGACGGCGACACCTCCGCCGTGGCCATTGACTTCGACGTGACACGCTTTCTGCGGCCCGACTCCAACACCATAGCGGTGCTTTCGGTGCCCGACGGCCGCACCAGTGGCGCGCCGGTGGCCGTGGCTTATAGCGGAGAGAACCGCGATGGCAGCCGTTTCGCATTCTCCGGCCACGACGGGTGGCTGTGCCGTGTGGCGGCGGTGAGCCTTGCACAGGGCGGCGGCGAAACCTGCGACGCGCGTCTTGAGGCGCATCCTGCCGCGTGTGGCAACATCTTCATGCCCGAATGGATGCCTGCCGGTCAGGCCGCGGCGCCGCATGGCCGGAGCGTGGAGTGGATAGGCATGTCGGCAGAGAGCCTCTTTGGATGGCCGTCGGTGGCTTACAGTGTTGTCGGCGACGATGCGGCCCGCCCCCGTGCCATAGTCCGTCCGCGCTATTCCGACACTTGCGGCCATGCCGTGGCCTACGATTTCTCGCCCGGATTCTACGGTCTTGTGCGTGTCACCCTGCGCGGTTGTGCAGCAGGCGATAGCATAACCGTGGGCGGGCTCACCTACATCTGTTCGGGCGAAACCGACGAACAGGCCATTGTGCGTTTCTCGCCGTGCTACATGCGCAAGGTCGTAGTAAGCGGAAAGAGCCTCGACCGCTCGCAAGTGCAAGATGTCGAGGCCCTGTGCATGTAGCGCCGGCGTGCCGGTCGCTATACATTTCCTTTGTTTTTATTTCCTTGTGATTACTTTGCGTGCCGTGCCGTCGCTGTAACGCTCTATGCTTATTCCGCGCGGTGCCTGCTGCACTGTGCGCCCGTCAATAGTGGTGCGCGCCACGAGGCGGCGTGTGCCTTGCCCGTGGGCAGTGTCGATGCCGGTGGAACCTTGCGGCACTGCCACGGCCGAATTCTCTATGTTGCAGTTGCAGGGGTCGTTGCTGTCGTAGTCGCCCACCGAGGCAATCACCTTCAGGTCGGCCGGTTTCCATTCTCCATCGGTTTCAAACTGGCAAGAGTAGGTGAATGTGTCGCCGTCCCACGACACGGGCACTCCCCACGTGTTGTTTATTGCCCTCATCACATGCTGGTGGTAGTAGGTGTCGGTGCCGCTTCCGGCCTGCCCGTCGGCAAGCACGTTGTCCTCGGTGAGAAACACTGTTATGCGCTTGTCGGTGTAGCCGAAGTCGCGCAGTCTGCGTCCGTTCACTGTCACGTCGATGCGCTTTCCGCTGTCGGCAAACCAGGCGTCGGCCGTGATGATGAGTGCCGATTCGGCATCGGCATAGGTCTTTATCTCGTCGCGCACAAGCTCCTTGCTCTCGGGGAATATCACCGGCGTTGTTTCGTTTATATATTCGTCGGGCGTGCGGTTGAACATCATGGCCGGAGCATAGCATCCGTCGTTGTAGAACCACAGATATTCGGTGGCGGTAGCGGTGGTAAACCGGTCGGTATTGAAGCCTGCATGGTGGCACACCACGGCCATCTGCTTGCCCAGTCCCTTGTCTTCGTTGGCAATGTCGTGCAGATATATGGCGGCGGCAGGGCATTTCGGGCATTGCTCGGTGGTGAACTCCTCTATGAGCACTATGCGCATGTAGTTGAACTGATAGTCGGCCGTGTTGTCGGCATCATGCTCGTCGGCGCAGCCGTTCACCCAGTTTGCGGTGAGCCGTGCTGAGGTTCCGGGCGTGATGGCATCGGCCCCGTCGATGGCGAAGAAGAGAGTGTCGAGGCAGTCGGGCTCTATGGCAGCCGCCTGTGTCGTTGTCGAGGCGTAGCCCTCGGCCGTGCAGCCGAAGGTTATGCTGCGTGCCGTCTGCTGCCCACGGTTGTAGAGGCGGGCCTCCACCTGCCTTGTGCCGTCGGCGAGTATTGTTCCCTTGGCCGACATGAGCCAGATGTCGTTCTGCGGCATCTGGTTGCCGTCGATGCCGGCCTCAATGGCGAGGTTCATGCTGGTGGCCTGCACCCATTTGGCATACTCGCCCATTTTTGTGTATGATGTCCCGGCATCTTCGCCCATCACTGCCTGCGTGGCACACACCTTGGTGCGCTGGTAGTAGGTGTAGCCCACATACAATGTCTGAGTGCCGTCTATATCTACGGGCTTGTCGAGACTTATCTCGTTCCATCCCTGCTTCATTGTGGGCAGAGCGTCGTCGGCAAAGCGCGTGGCCTTGCCGGTGGCAAGGTTTTCGCCGTCGAGCGATGTCCGCACCCACACCACCACCGAGTCAACAAACAGTTTGGTGGCCGGCAGGCTCACTCTCACCGTCTGCACGGCATTGCCTTTGTATGGTGCAAGCATGTCGGCGTCGATGCTTATGGCAGCCTCGGCCCATGTCTTGCCGGTAATGGTCTTGCCGGTGGCGTCGCCTGTGCGCCGGCTTACATAGCCCACGCCTATCGTGTGGGCCAGTGCCGTGCCGGCGGTGAGGGCTAGCAATAGGGTTGCGAGAAGTTTATGCATGAAGTTGTGTTGCATGTTACAGTAACCTTATTTCTTTACTATTTTGCGTGTTGTGCCGTTCTCCTTCACGATGTATATGCTGGGAGCCGATGCTGCATCGGTGCGTGTGCCGCTGAGCGTGTAGACGGCTTTTGCCGTGCTGCCTGTGGCTGCGGGGCTGTATATTCCGTCGGTTGTGCCTGATATGTCGATGCACATCACGCGCATACCGCCGTCGCCCGGCACTTCTTCCCAGTTGTCGTCATATTCCACGTCGCATGTGTAGAAGATGTAGGCATTGCGATCGTCGTTTACAACCGAGAACCCCGACGACTTGAAATCGTCTTCGGCAATCTGGCGTTTCCACACCATCTTTCCGTCGAAGTCAAGCTTGGCCACATAGAATGTAGCTCCGTTCCAGCTTGTGCAGTTGCCGTAGAGCACCACCCATCCGTCGTCCTGTGCAATCACCTTCACGGGGTTCAGTCCCCACATGCTGTTTTGGTCGAGGCTGTAGCCCAGCAAACTGTCGCCCTCGAGCGTGTAGTCGCCGTTCACGTCAATCTGGTTCACCCACAGGTTCATTGCCCCGGCCACGTCCTCGTAGTTCCATGCCATCATTGCGCGGTTGCCGTTTACGGCCATTTCAAGCGTTGCGGCGTTTCCGTCCATTGTCCCGTTGGGTATGAATTCGTCGGCAAACACGCTGCCGTCGGGCGTGAGGTGGTTTGCTGCGTAGTAAGAACTGAAGTTAAGCAACTTGCGGTAGACCAGCACGAGCCCGCCTTTTCCGTCGGGCGCCACGTTGGGATCGTTGGTGAACGAGCCGTTTGACACGCATCCGCTTTCCACGTTCACCGGTTCGGCCCACACGTCGTTTCCGTCCTTGTCAATCAGGCGCGCGTCGAACCCCGATCCGTTGTTCACATAAAGCACATACAGTCCGCCGTCGGGTCCGGCGTATGCCCACGCCTCGTCGTGGTTTATGATCACCGGCTTTTGCCATGCCTCCGATCCGTCGGCATTGTAGCGCATTATCTGGTAGTTGCCTTCAAGTATGGTTACTGAGTCGGGCATCTCCTCGTCGGGATACCACTCGCTGGGCTGCCAGTTGGTTGAGTCGGCCTTCACCTGGTAGCGTTCGTTGTGGCTTATCATCCCGTATATGCTGCTGCCGCTTGTGTAAAGCGTTGGCGCGGAGTCGTCGGTGTAGTGTGTCGCGTCGGCAGTCACGGTGCGTATCTCCTTTCCGGCGGCATCCCACACCGGTTCGCCCTGCGTGTTGTAGCAGTAGATGTAGTTGCTGTTGGTGCTTTTGTCGGCACTGTTGCGCGTGTCGGAGTAGGCAATGAGTATGTTGCCGTCGGGCGATTCCTGCAGCCCGTAGTCGCTCACCCACGACTTTGTCGATTCGGCCACGATGTCCTTGCCGTTCTTGCCAAGCAACGGATAGCCTGCCTTGTCGTATATCTGCATGTAAAGATGGTAGCCGAATTTCGGGTCGGAATAACTCATGTCGCTCGGATGGTTGAGCCATGTCGTCACGATGCTGCCGTCGGCCATGCGCAGAACCTTCTGCATCACCTGTCCGTAGATGCTGTCCTGTCCCACTACGGCGAAAGCCTTGTCGTCGGGTTTCCACTGTGCCGATGCACTTGATGCCGCCATTGCGAGTGCGGCGATGAGAGTAGATAGTCTGTTCATAAGTATAGTGTTTTTATTTGACGTCTGTTTCTGCGGCCATGTTATGTTCATGCTGCAAAGTTATCAAACCTTGTGAAAAACGGGCCGAAACGGCATTTCGGCATTTTTTCATTTTATGAAATGCAAACAGAAAGCATCGTTTTTGTGCCTATTCGGCGCAATTCGCTTCTAAATTCGTATCTTTGCAGATACAAGCCGAATAAAATGAAATACATCATAACATTGCTCCTTGCCGTCGTGTTCTGTGTGCCGTCGGCGGCAACGGCCCGCAGCGGCGGCCCCACATCGCTGCAGCTGCGCCAGCGGGCCGACGCCAAATACTACAACGAGGAATATCCCGAGGCACTCAGCCTCTACATTCAGGCCATGGAGAAGGCCGCTGCCGAGGGCAACGACCGCAACTACATAGCATGCACCGGCTATGTGGGCAACATCTATGATGCCTTCGGCGACAACAAAAGCTGCGTGGCCTATTATCTCAAAGGCTATTCGGCCGCCTGCCGCGTGGGCGACACAGGGCTTCAGTCGAGTTTTCTGTCGAACATCGTCACCGCCTACACGCGCATGGGCGACGTGGCCTCGGCCAAACGCTACTACCGGCTGTTTCAGAATGTGCCGGCCGACAAGCGCGACAGTCAGTACCTTTATTATCTGTATTACGAGAAAGCGCGCATCTTCACCGCCGAACACCGCTACGAAGAGGCCCTGCGCGAACACCGCCGTGCCCTGCACCTTGCAACCGACAGGCACATGAAACCCATTCTGCTGCTCTTCCAGATGAGCGAGATAGGCAACCTCTATGTGCGCTGCGGCATGAACGGTGAAGCCGTTGACATGGGCGACAGTTGCGTGGCAATGGCCCGCAAACTGGGCAGCGGCGAACTGCTCGTGAATGCCTACAAGATGCTTGCCGACGCTTACGGTCAACTGCGCGCCCACGACTCGGCTCGCCACTACCGCGAACTCTATTTCTCGCTCAACGACTCGGTTTATAATATAAAGAAATTCTACGATGCGCGCTACCGGATGAGCGAATATGAGAGCCGTGAACACAACGCGCAGCTCTCGCTGCTCAACCAGCGCATACGCATGCAGGCATGCATAATAGGCGGCGTGGCGGCATTTCTCATGCTCATAGCCGTGTTTGCCTATGTCATCTACCGCAAAAACCGCCATCTCACAATAACCCAACGGCTCCTCATAGGCAAGAACAACGACCTCGAGGCACGCGAGCGGCAGAACCGCAAGTTGCTCGAAGAATATCTCGAGCAGCTGCGCCGCGAAGAAAAACAGGAGCACCCCGACGGCGCAGCCGGAGGCACCGTTGAGGCTGCCTCCATGCCGAAGGCAACAGCCACGGGCCTGAGCGACACCGATGAGAAGAAACTGCTGAGCCGCATCGATGCCATACTCAACGACATGGCAATGATAGCCAACCCCGAGTTCAACCTTCAGATGCTTGCCGATGCGGCAGGGTCGAACACGAGCTATGTGTCGCATGTGATAAACGCCAACTACCAGAAAAACTTCAAGACGCTGCTCAACGAGCGGCGCATACGCGAGGCTTGTCACAAACTCACCGACCGCGAGCAGCACCGCAGCTACACCATGCAGGTGGTTTACGAGGCAGTGGGCTACACCAACGCCGCTAGTTTCATACGCGCCTTCAAGCGCGTCTACGGCATGACACCCTCCGAATACCAGCGCGTGGCGCTTGCCGAGAATGCCGACAGCGGCGATGCTGCCGACAAAGACTGATGTCTTGAGCCGCAAAAAACATTACGGGCCGGGCGGAACTTGAGTTCCTCCCGGCCTGTAATCGTCTTCCTGCGGCAG
>CAVDJG010000056.1:0-9786 GCA_963609005.1 Acidaminococcaceae bacterium | reverse complement strand
GGTGGGCATAGTCTATCTCGTCTCGCAACACTATTCGGTGCTCATCCCGGTGCTCAGTTCGGTGTCGAACATAAGCTGCACCATAAGCGGACGCGGCTATTTCGGCTACCTGCACTGGAACGGAGGATCGACAGAAGAGGCTTACATCGACGACATTCCGCGCCATGCCCACTTCAAACTGGGCGACCTCATCGTCACGAGCGGCTATTCGTCGGTGTTTCCGCCGGGCGTCGTCGTGGGACGGGTGAAGCATGTCTACAACTCGGCCAACGGCATGTCTTACAGACTGAAGATAACTCTGTCTACCGATTTCGGCCGCTTGCGCGACGTGTGCGTAATCAGCGACAGGGAAATGGAGCGGAAACTTGAAATCCTGCATGCCGCCGAGGATTCGCTCAAAGCACGCGAATGACACGGCCTCACCTTATATCATAAGAAAAAGTGCGCCGACACCATGTCGGCAACAAGCAAGAGAAAGAAAACCGAGCAGATGAGTTTGAAATTCGTAAGAAAGATTTTGGCGTTTGTCATACTGCTTCTGGTGCAGTCGCTGGTGCTCAACCACATCCATCTTTTCGACTGCGCCACACCTTTGCTGTATGTCAGTTTTGTCCTGCCCACCCCGCGCGACCAGCAGCGTTGGGCCACACTCGTGTGGTGTTTCGCGCTCGGACTGGCCGTAGACATGTTTTCCAACACGCCGGGAGTAGCCGCCGCCTCGATGACACTTGTGGGACTTCTGCAGCCCTACCTGCTCGCCCTTTTCCTTCCGCGCGACTGCCCCGACGACCTCGTACCCTCGTTTGCCACGCTCGGCACGGCCAAGTATGTGGCCTACGCATCGGTAATCGTTATCGTATATTGCCTCGCCTTCTTCACCATCGAGGCATTCAATTTCTACCACTGGCTGCAATGGCTTCAGTGTGTGTGCGGTTGCACCGTGCTCACGGTGCTTCTCACGCTCGTAATCGAAAACCTTAGGAAACGCTGATGAGTGACTACAGTCTCGAGAACAGGCGTTATGTGATAGGCGGCGTGGCCGTAGCCATTGTCTTGGTTTATGTCATCAGGCTCTTCACCTTGCAGCTCATGAGCGACGACTACAAGAAAAACGCCGACAGCAACGCCTTCCTCAAAAAGATAGAATATCCGTCACGCGGGGTCATCACCGACCGCCACGGCAAACTTCTCGTCTACAATCAGCCGGCCTACGACATCATGGTGGTTATGAACGAGGAAAGCGGACGGCTCGACACCACCGATTTCTGCCAAAGTCTGGGCATAACCAAGGAGTTCTTCATCAAGCGAATGAACGACATAAAGGACTACTCCAAGAACCCCGGCTACTCGCGCTACACGCAACAGTTGTTCATGAGCCAGCTTTCAAACGAAGAATTCAGCATTTTCCAGGAAAAGATATTCCGCTACCCGGGCTTCTATGTGCAGCAGCGTAGCATCCGTCAGTATCAATACCCCTATGCGGCACACATCCTCGGCGACGTGGCCGAGGTGTCGCCTGCCGACATTGAGGACGACGACTACTACCAGCCGGGCGACTATATAGGCAAGCTCGGCGTGGAAAAATCCTACGAGAAGGAACTGAGGGGCGAGAAAGGCGTGCAGATTCTGCTGCGCGACGCACGCGGAAGAATACAGGGTAAATACCAAAACGGCAAGTACGACCGCCGCCCGGTAGCCGGAAAAGACCTTACACTGAGCATCGACCTCAAGCTGCAGGCCCTCGGCGAGCGGCTCCTCGAAGGCAAGATTGGCAGCATAGTGGCCATTGAACCGTCAACGGGCGAGGTGTTGTGCATGGTGTCGTCGCCCAGCTACGACCCGCGCATAATGGTGGGACGGCTGCGCGGCAAGAACCATCGCATGCTCTCGCACGATGCGTGGAAACCTCTTCTTAACCGAAGTATAATGGGTATGTACCCTCCCGGCTCCACGTTTAAAACCTCGCAGGCACTCACATACATGACCGAAGGCATCATCAATCCCGGCACATCGTTCCCCTGCCACCACGGATTCTACTGCCGCGGACTGCATGTCGGCTGCCATTCGCACGCATCGCCCATATCGCTTGTCAATGCGATAAGCACCTCGTGCAACGGATATTTCTGCTGGGGATTGTACTATATGATGGGCAACCGCCGCAAATACAAGACCGTGAACGATGCCATGGACATATGGCGCGACTACATGGTGAGCATGGGATTCGGCTATAAACTCGGCATCGACCTGCCTGGCGAGAAGCGGGGCATGATACCTAATGCCGACTATTACGACCGCAACTACCGCGGGTCGTGGAACGGACTTACGATAATAAGCATATCGATAGGGCAGGGAGAGGTCACGCTCACGCCGCTGCAGATAGCCAATCTCGGGGCCACGATAGCCAACCGGGGCTACTACTATGCGCCGCATGTGGTGCGCAAGGTGCAGGGTGAGCCGCTCGACACCGCCTACCGCCACCCGCACTACACCAAGGCTGCGCGCCGGGCTTACGACTATGTGGTGGCAGGCATGCGCTCGTCGGCCTTGAAAGGAACGTGCAAGATGCTGAGCCGCTACGATTTCGAGCCTTGCGGCAAGACCGGAACGGCGCAGAACCACGGCCGCGATCACTCGGTGTTCATGGGTTTTGCGCCTATGAACAATCCCAAGATAGCCATCGCAGTGTATGTGGAGAACGGCGGATGGGGAGCCGACTACGGCGTGCCAATAGGCGGTCTCATGATGGAACAGTATCTGCACGGCAAGCTTTCACCGTCGGGTGAGGCACAGGCGGCCGAGATGCAGAAGCGCCGTCTGGGCTACGGTCCGCGCTTTCCTGGGCAGGAGTCGCGCAAGAAGCAGGGCACAAGGCAGTCAGTAGGGCACAAAGGCACACCGGCGGCAACCTCTGCCGCCAATGCGGGCGAAGCTGCTACAGGTGGAACGAAGGCAACCTCCGCCGCCAACTGACGGCAACTTGATGCCGAAGAATGAAAATGCCGTAACGCCGCCAAGGCATCGGCGGCTGCAAAAAGCAATTTGATACAGTATGATAAGGCAAACAGACAGAAAGCAAAGCGTTTGGCGTTCGGTAGACTGGATAACCATAGGGCTCTACCTCGCGCTTATGATTTTCGGTTGGGTGAGCATCTGCGGAGCCAGCTACACCTATGGCGAGAACGACATCTTCGCCCTCGGCACGCGCTCGGGCATGCAGATTGTATGGATTGGCACGTCCATTTGCCTCGGCTTTGTGATACTCATGACCGACACACGCTTCTTCGACACCTTCTCTTACATAATCTACGGGATATTGCTTTTGCTGCTGTTTGCCACGATATTCAATCCACACGACATAAAAGGTTCGCACTCATGGATTGTTTTAGGCCCGTTGCGTCTGCAGCCGGCCGAGTTTGGAAAGTTTGCCACGGCACTTGCCCTTGCCAAACTCATGAGTGCCTACGGTTTCAACATAGGCCGTTGGCGGCATTTCGCGGCAGCCTGTGCCATAGTGGTCACGCCTATGCTTTTCATCGTGGGGCAGCGCGAAACGGGTTCGGCACTCGTATATCTGTCGTTCTTTCTCGTGCTCTACCGTGAGGGAATGCCCGGTAGCATACTCTTCACGGGTGTGGCCATGGTGGTTTATTTCGTGGTGGGAATAAAGTATGAGAGCACGCTTCTTTGGGACACGCCCACGTCGGTGGGCAAGTTTGTGGTGTTGCTTCTCGTGCAGATATTCACCGCCGCACTTGTGAACGTTTATTGCAAGCAACGCAGGCAGACCATCACCATTCTTGCCTACTGCCTTGGCGCGACACTTCTTGCGCTTGCCTTTTCCGAGTTTGTCATACCCTTCGACATCGTGTGGGTGCAGCTTGCGGCATGTCTTGTGCTTGTGGGCTATCTGCTCTACCACGCCCTGCACACGCGCCTTGCACCATATTATTATATATTGGCTTTTGTCGTTGGGTCGGTGGCATTCTTCTATTCGGCCGACTATGTGCTCAATAATGTCATGGAACCTCACCAACGTGTGCGCATCAACGTGCTTCTGGGTCTTGATGAAGACCTTGCCGGAGCGGGATACAATGTGCACCAGAGCGAGATAGCCATTGGTTCGGGCGGTTTGAAAGGCAAGGGTTTTCTCAACGGAACGCAGACGAAGCTGAAATTCGTGCCCGAACAGGACACCGATTTCATCTTCTGCACCGTGGGCGAAGAGGAAGGTTTCGTAGGTTCGGCAGGCGTATTGCTTCTTTTCCTTGCCCTTATTTTGCGGCTTATAAAGCTCGCCGAACGCCAGCCGTTTGTGTTCGGGCGCGTGTATGGCTATTGCGTGTTGAGCGTATTCCTTTTCCATGTGTTCATAAACGTGGGCATGGTGCTTGGTCTTACGCCCGTGATAGGCATCCCGCTGCCGTTCTTCAGCTATGGCGGATCGTCGCTTTGGGGCTTCACCCTTCTGCTTTTCATCTTCCTGCGCATCGACGCCGGCCGCAACCTCGTGCAGCGTTAGCCGTTGAAGTCGCCTTTTTCAGGCATCCCGACGGTAGTCTGCGGCACCGTGCCATATAGTAGCAAAACAGGCATACAGTCATCTTCGCCGATGATTGTATGCCTGTTTCTATTTTTCTGTATTCTTGCTGCAATGCCTTTTCCCGCGTAGTGCTTGCGTGCAGATGCGCCGCAAAGGCTATGTTCAGCGCTGTTTTTCGAGCGAAATGCCCACATCGCTTATGCCGGGCAGTATCTCGCGTTTCATGTCGTGGCGTATGGTTACGTGCAGCGAGTCGCCCTCTTGCAGCAGTGTCTCGCCCACGTCGAAGCGGTATTGGTAGAAGCTTATGCCGTGTCCCGAGGCATTTCCGTGCCGGTCGGTAATCTGGCATTTCACCGTGTCGGCCTTTACCGTGCCCGAGGGGTAGACGTGCTGTTCCACAATCAGTGTCAAGCTGGTGAACGGATAGCTCTCAATGGTGCGCAGTCCGAGCCGTGTGGTGTATGGTCCGGCCACCTTTACGGGCGGGATGTCAAACGAGAGTGTGTCGTTTTTTTCCCATCCGGTCACCGGCGTGTTGGCATATCTGTCATACACTCTGCGTGTGTTGCACGCTGTGGTGAGCGTTGCCGCTGCCATTGCGGCGGCAAGTGCGGTGAGTATTCTCATTTCTTGGGTGTGTCGTTTCCGGCCTCTTGCTTTTTTTGTGCGCCGTCCTGCGGTTTGCGTTTCGGTCGGCGTGGCTTGTCGGCCGGCTTCTGCCGGTCGGCGGCAGCGGCCTCTGCCGGTTTTCTGTTCTGGTTTGCTGCGTTGGTCGGGCGGTTGTTTCTGTTCTTGTTTTTCTTCTTTTTCTTGCTCTTGTCAAAGCGGCTTATGTCGGCATCGGCAAGCAAGTCGGCAGGCTTCTTGGCCTCTTTCAGATGTCCGTCCTCGGTGAGTGTGTCGGGCTTTTCGCCCCGCTTGTTCAGTTCGATTATTTCCTTGGCGCGTTTGGCCGATATGGTCTCGAGGTTGGCGGCGAGCGATTTGTCGGTGGAGTAGGTCACGAGTCCGGCGAGGATATCGGTCTTGAACAGGTAGTAGTCGCTGTCTTTTGTCTGCAGCACGATGTCGCGTGTCGGCATTTTGCGGCTCGATTCCACATAGTCGTCAACCTCGTAGTTGAGGCAGCATTTCAGTTTGGCGCACATTCCGGCGAGTTTCTGCGGGTTGAGCGATATGTCCTGCAGACGTGCTGCGTTGGTGCTCACGCTCACAAAGTTCTTCATCCATGTTGCGCAGCACAGTTCGCGTCCGCACGGTCCGGTGCCGCCTATGCGTCCGGCTTCCTGCCTTGCGCCTATCTGTTTCATTTCTATGCGGGTGTGAAACGTGTCGGCCAGCACCTTTATGAGTTGTCTGAAGTCCACGCGCTCGTCGGCTATGTAGTAGAAAATGGCCTTGTTGCCGTCGCCCTGATATTCCACGTCGCCTATTTTCATCTGCAGCCCCAGGCGTTTGGCTATCTGCCTGCTCTGTATCATGGTTTCGTGTTCGCGGCTTTTTGCCTCGTGATACTTGTCCATGTCAACGGGCTTTGCTATGCGGTATATGCGCTTTATGTCGTCGGCCGATTTCAGGTTGGCCTTTTTCACTTGCAGTTTCACGAGCCGTCCGGTGAGTGTCACCACCCCGATGTCGTGTCCCGGGCTTGCTTCCACGGCCACGATGTCGCCCTTTTTCAGGTCGAGTTTGTTCACATTATGGTAATATCCCTTGCGCGTGTTCTTGAACTGCACCTCCACGAGGTCGGTGTCGTCGGTGTTTCCCGGCACGTCGTAGAGCCAGTCATAGGTGTTCAGTTGCTTGTCCTGCCGTCCGCACGCGCAGTGGCACAGCCCCCGGTCGCAGCCGCGGGATATTTTGAATTGCATGTCTTTGAAATCTTTCATATATGATATATCGTTGTCGCCGTGCCGTTGCGTCGTTGTCGGCATTGTAGCCGCATGCAGTAGGGCATGGCGTGGGTTTTCGGTTGTTGTGCCGCAGACTACGGTTTGCGCCTCACGAGCACCGTCACTGCCAGTGCGATGTCGAAGAAAACAATCTTGCTGTTGGCGTTTTGCGATATGTCGCGAGTGGCCTTTTCAAATGTTTCCGACATTTCCACCACGTTGGCCTCGTTGATGAACGGGGCGAAGCGCTTGGTGAAATTCTCCTCGTCGGCGGTCATGTAGTTGAGTTCCGGCATGTGGAAGTTATACATGAAACTCTCTCTTGTCATGCGGCTGAGATAGGCAAGGAAACGTTTCTGCTTCTCCCTTCCGAATGCAGCCACGCTGTCGGCCCATTTCTTCAGTTCTTTTACGCGCCGGGCATAGGCCAGGCGCATGAGCATGGTGAACAGGTCGAAGAACAGCAACTGCTCGTTGCTTGCCTTCAGAGCCTCTGCCGCTGCTGTCCAGCTGCCTGCGGCTATGCGTGCGAGGCGGTGGGCCGTGTCGGGTTCTATGCCTTGCCGCTGCACGAGAGCCTGCTCAATGTCGTTGTCGGAAATGCGCTTGAAATCGAATCGCTGCGTGCGGCTGCGTATTGTCTCGAGCAGTTTTTCGGGTTCTTCGCTCACCATTATAAACACGGTGAGCGCCGGCGGCTCCTCAAGCAGCTTGAGCAGTTTGTTGGCACTCGTCTGGTTCATGCGCTCGGGCAGCCATATTATGCTCACCTTGTAGCCACCCTGGCTCGACTTCATGCTCAGTTTGCGTGCCAGGCTGTCGCTTTCGGCGCCGGTTATCACGGCCTGCTGGTTTTCGGCGTTCATTGCCGTCATCCACTGTTCGAGCGTGAAATACGGGTCTTGCGAGATCATTTCGCGCCACTCGCGGGCGTAGTCGTCGCTCACGGGTTGGTGTTCTTTGCCCATGGAAGCCGACTTTATGGTGGGAAACGAGAAGTGCAGGTCGGGGTGTGCCCAGTGCTTCAGCAGAGGACTGTCGGCCAAAAGGCGCGAGGCGAAAGCCAGTGCGAGAGCCATTTTCCCGCATCCTTGCGGACCGCAGAACAACATGGCGTGCGGCACCCGTCCGCTGTCGGCGAGCTGGGCGAGCACGCGTTTTGCCTCTTCCTGTCCTATTACTTCTTCAAATTTCATGTGTCGTTGTTGTCGTGTTTAGGCCGTTGCGTGTCGTTGCACGCGTGTTTCAGAGCAGCCTGCGTGCCACTTCCTTCACCGACTCCACGGCCGAAACGGTGTAGAAATGTATGTTTCCCACGCCGGCATCGTAGAGTTGGCGGCACTGTTCGGTTGTCCACTCCACGCCGAGAGCCTTGGCATCGTCGTCGGTCTTGCACTTCACCACCTCGGAGGCAAGCTCCTGCGGAAGATCGCAATGGAACGTGCGCGGCACCACGGTGAGCTGGCTGAGCTTGGCAAACGGCTTCAGGCCCGGCACTATGGGTATGGTTATGCCGGCGGCGCGTGCAGCCTCGACAAAGGCGAAGTATTTGGCGTTGTCGTAGAAAAGCTGTGTCACGGCATACTCGGCCCCCAAGTCCTGCTTCATCTTGAGATACTCCAGATCCATCTCCATGTTGGGAGCCTCCTCATGCTTCTCCGGGTAGGCTGCCACGCCGTAGTGGAAGCGCCGTCCCGGGTGCTTTATGGGAGATCCGTCGTCGAAGAACCCGTCGTTGAAACGGTTCACCTGCTCAATGAGTTCGGTGGTGTGTGCGTGTCCGCCGGGTGTCGGCATGAACACGCGGTCGTCCTTGGCCTTGTCGCCGCGCAGCAGCAACACGTTCTCTATGCCGAGAAACTGCAGGTCGATAAGCTCATACTCTATGCTCTCCCTCGTTGCGCCGCTGCATATTACGTGCGGTATCACGGGCAGCCCGAACCGGTTCTGTATGGCAGCCGCTATGGCCACTGTGCCCGGACGGCGGCGTATGCGCAGCCGCTCGTATTGTCCGTTGTCGAGCTCGCGGTATATGTATTCGCTGTGGTGTGTCGTTATGTTGACGTAGGTGGGGTTGTATTCTTTCAGCTCCTCAATGGTCTTGAACAGGCGTTCCGTGCCAGTGCCTTTCAGCGGCGGAAGCACCTCGAACGAGAACCGGCGGTTGCCTTTGGAGTTGCTTATCAGTTCTGATATGCTCATCGAGTGTATTTTCCTTTTCTTTTCACTGTTTGTTTCAACTCGCAAAGTTAATAAAAAAATGCGATACGTTGGGCCGTTGTCCTTATTAAGTAATGTTTGTCAATGCAACTTTCGCCTTTCTGCCGCGCAAAAGTCGCCTTGTTGCCGGCCAGCGGCGCAAGACCTGCGCGCGTGCGGCGGTTGCGTTGCGTGTGTGCTGCGTGCGCTGCACGCGCGTGCGGCATACGGTGTGACGCGGCTCCGCAGCGTTCCCGGGATGATGAACGGCATGTTAATGGCGGCGCATAATTTGTTTGTCACGGAATAAATTGCTAACTTTGCTAAACCTAACTTGAAACCGAAGCCCTGACGGCATGCCGCTTGTGCCTGACCGTCAGGGCATGACGCTATACTGAAACAAACACTATGAAAAAACGACAGATGCTGGCTGCCGCCGCCGTTGTGCTGATGGCTGCCACCACAAAAGCCTCGGCCGCTTCGGCTGTAACACCAGGCACGCCCATGGTGGCGGTGCAAGACAACACCAAATATGTAACACGCCGCCCGGCAGAAGCCGACCGCCTGTTTGTGTCGGATGCCGTTGAGAAGAAGATACGCGAGGTGAAACGCCTGCTGCGCAGCAATGCCTATCTTGCGTGGATGTTTGAGAATTGCTTTCCCAACACGCTCGACACCACCGTACATTTCGACGGAGCCGACGACACTTTCGTATATACGGGCGACATACACGCCATGTGGCTGCGCGACTCGGGCGCACAGGTGTGGCCTTATGTGCAGTTTGCCAACACCGACCCGAAGCTCAAGAAGATGCTGCGCGGCGTGATTCTGCGCCAGTTCAAGTGCATAAACATCGACCCCTATGCCAATGCCTTCAACCGTGAACCCGTGTATGAGGGCGGATGGATGGACGACCTTACCGACATGAAGCCCGAACTGCACGAGCGCAAGTATGAGATTGACTCGCTCTGCTATCCGCTCCGCCTTGCCTACCACTACTGGCAGGTCACGGGCGATGCTTCGGTGTTTGGCAGCGAATGGATTACGGCCATAAAGAATATACTCAAGACATTCCGCGAGCAGCAGCGCAAGAACGGGCTCGGGCCTTACCATTTCCAGCGGGTTGACCAAAATCCCACCGACTCGCAGTGC
>CAVDJG010000055.1:0-9786 GCA_963609005.1 Acidaminococcaceae bacterium | reverse complement strand
GACATATATATAATGTGTTTTTGCTTCCACAAATTATTTTTAACACACAATATATTGCCCAATCGGATAAATTACTTAATTTTGTATTTGTAACAGTTGCTCATTGATAAAGGGAACTTTATTTGTCGTGTGACGCAAATATCCGTCTTTTTTGTGTGATTTGTTACTTTCTTGCCCAATGCGTGGGCGTAAATACAACTAAATAAATGATTATGGATTTGAAAATTGCAGTTTTGGCCGGCGATGGTATCGGACCGGAAATAATGGAGCAGGGCATTAATGTGATGAACGCCGTTGCAGAGAAATACGGACATAAGGTTGTTTACAAGGAGGCATTGTGCGGAGCACATGCAATAGATGAGGTGGGCAACCCATTCCCTGACGAAACCTTTGATGTGTGCAACTGGGCCGACGCTGTATTGTTTGCCGCTGTCGGCGATCCGAAGTACGACAACGACCCTACCGCAAAGGTGCGCCCCGAGCAGGGACTGCTTGCGATGCGCAAGAAACTGGGACTTTATGCCAACATCCGACCGATACAGACCTTCAAGTGCCTGCTGCACAATTCGCCGCTAAAAGACGAACTTGTTGCGAATGCAGATTTTGTGTGCATACGCGAATTGACCGGCGGCATGTATTTCGGCGAGAAATATCAGGACAACGACAAGGCTTATGACACCAACATATATTATCGTAACGAGATAGAGCGTATATTGAAGGTGGGATTTGACTATGCACGCCGCCGCAACCGTCATCTGACAGTCGTAGACAAGGCCAACGTGTTGGCTTCTTCGCGTTTGTGGAGACAGGTGGCAAAGGAAATGGAGCCACAATATCCGGATGTAAAAGTAGACTATATGTTTGTGGACAACGCATCGATGCGAATGATTGCCGAGCCTACATTCTTTGATGTCATGGTGACAGAAAATACTTTCGGCGATATTCTTACCGACGAGGGAAGCTGCATTTCAGGATCCATGGGACTGTTGCCGTCGGCTTCAACGGGTACGGGAACGCCGGTGTTTGAACCGGTGCATGGTTCGTGGCCCCAGGCAAAAGGTAAGAACATAGCCAACCCGCTTGCCCAAATACTCTCGGTGGCTATGTTGTTTGAATATTTTGGTCTTCAAGAGGAGGGCAAACTCATACGCAAGGCTGTGGATGCCTCACTTGACGCAAATGTGAGAACCCCTGAAATACAAGTCGAGAACGGTGCCAAGTATGGCACAAGAGAAGTAGGGGAATGGATTGCCGACTATATAAGAAAAGCATAAGAAAAGCATCGTTGCGCTGCAAGAAACATGCAATGATGGTCTTGGCATTTGCTTTTGCCTGCCAACCAATGATGTCGCAAGACCGTAATGTGTTGCGTGATAGCCTGTCAGTAGCAATGGAGAAATTGGCCTATCATCCCGATTCTCTTGATTTGCGACTGAAAAAGGCATCGTGGAATGTTATGCTGGAGCAATGGCAATATGCGAGAGACGAGTATGATTATGTGTTAAGGCGCGACCCGGACAATCTTGCAGCATTGTTCTTCCGTGCATTTGTAAACGAAAAGCAAAAACGCTATAAGTTTGCAAAACTCGACTATGAGCATCTGCTGACGGTAGTGCCGGGGCATTTTGAGGGCCGTCTTGGACTTGCGTTACTTAATCAGCGCGACTGCCATTATACCGAAGCAATGGACCAAATAAACATGCTCGTTGCGCAACATCCCGACAGTGCAGTGGCTTATGCAGCGCGTGCAGGCATCGAGGTGGAACGGAAAATGTATGATGTGGCAGAGTTTGACTATGGCAAAGCCATCGGATTGAGGCCAGATGTGGTTGACTATTGGTTGAACAGGGCAAATGTGCGGATACTGATGAAACGCAAGAAAGAAGCCCGTGAAGACCTTGACAAAATGGTTGAGCGCGGCGTTCCGCGTGCCAATCTTGTGGAATGGTATGCAAAATGCCGCTGAATGAACACTATATGGGCGATGGTCGGCGTGGAATCTTTATTTCTCGTCGACCATCTTCCTTTTTATCTCCTCCTTTATGCGCCGCTCTATTTCATCGGGCGATGACTTTCCCGACATTAAACCTTTCACCCAGACACACACGACAAATACGGCGAAAGTGACGAAAGCACTTATTATCCATCTGAGCAATTCGTTGTCTCCACGGGTGTTGTTCATAGCAATGACACCTGATACGGCAGGTATGGCAAACAAAATCCAGTCGGCTCCGCTGTTCATCTTGTATTTCTCGCGTGCTTGTTGATATTGCCTGTTTCTTGACAGTATGGCATTCTTGTGCTGCTGCCAATAGCTTTCAAATTCGGTTGGAGTCATATCTTAGAATTATATTTTTATCAAGTCGCTCATAACGGTGTCGCTTACAAACAACCCTTTTCTTGTGATTATAAGGTGATCTTTCTCTTCGCGCAACAATCCTGCGGCTATACTTGTCTTTGCATTGTTGAGCGCATAGCTTCTGTATTCCTCGTTTAATAGCGAAAGGTCGAGCCCTTCTCTCGTGCGCAATGCCGTGGTGATAAGGTCGTTGTAATGTGTGTCGTCGTCGATTGTCTCGATTTCGAATGCGCACTCTCCTGTTTCAATGCCGTGGATGTACTTTTCAATGTTGGCTACATTCCATTGGCGTGATTTCCGGTTGTATGAGTGTGCAGCTGCGCCTATTCCCAAATACGGCAAGTCTTTCCAATAGCTGCTGTTGTGTTTTGACCTGAAACCGGGTTTTGCGAAATTGCTTATCTCGTAATGCTCGTATCCGTTTTTCTCCAAAGTGTCTATAAGCGAAGCATACATAAGCAGACTCGAATCTTCGTCGATTTGCCTGACAGTTCCTGCATGCAGCATCTTATATAAAGGAGTGCCTTCCTCATACATTAATGAATAGGCCGAAATATGCGGTATGCCGAGGTCGATGGCTTTGCTGACATCTTCTTGAAAATCAGCCGGAGATTCGTCGGGGAAACCAAACATAAGGTCGATGCTTATGTTGTTTATGCCTGCATCGTGCAGAATATTTATAGACCTTGGAATGTCGGAGGCCTTGTGGCGTCGCCGCAGAAACGATAATCTCTCGGCATCGAATGTTTGGGCGCCCATGCTAATGCGGTTTACTCCACATTCGGCAAGCACTTCTGCCAAGCCCTCATCCATATCGTCGGGGTTGATCTCAACAGTCGTTTCACACGGAGAGCATTTGAATACAGTATGTATCGTGCTGAATATTTTCTTGAAATCGTCGGCTGACAGTTGCGAAGGAGTTCCGCCGCCAATGTATATGGTGTCAATGTCACATCTACTCCCTTTGTATTCTATGTTGTCGAGGTAAGTACTACGAAGTGCCAACTCTTTGCATACGGCTTCCACATAGCGGCTCTTTAAGTCGTGGCGCACCGTGCTGTAAAAACCGCAATATATGCAACGGCTTGCACAGAATGGAATGTGGATGTAGATGCCAGATTTCATAAGGAATGAAAGGTGTAAAAGAAAATATCGCAGCAGTTATAAATCGCTATACAAAATTACTAATATGTTTTAAAAGTTAGGTTGTTTTTAATGATTTCTTTTGGCGTTATTTGAAAAATGCCTAACTTAGTAGGCACATTAAAGGTGTGACCTTTTCTGTGAAAAACAACTTTACTAACTAAAATAATACCAATATGAGGGTCTATCAAACAAATGAAATCAAAAACATTGCCTTGCTTGGCAGTGCGGGTTCCGGCAAGACAACCCTTGCCGAGTCAATGCTTTTTGGAAGCGGTATCATAAAGCGCCGTGGAACAGTAGAGGCCAAAAACACAGTAAGCGACTATTTCCCGGTGGAACATGAGTATGGATATTCCGTATTCCCGACGGTATTCCATGTGGAATGGAACAACAAGAAACTCAATATAATCGACTGTCCGGGATCTGACGACTTCATCGGTGGCGCAATAACAGCCCTCAACGTTACCGATCAGGCCGTAATCCTTGTCAACGGCCAATACGGTCCGGAGGTGGGCACGCAAAACAACTTCCGATATACAGAAAAACTGAAGAAGCCCGTTATCTTCCTTGTCAACCAATTGGATTCTGACAAGTGCGACTTCGACAACGTTATGGCCAACATGCATGCCATTTATGGTTCGAAGTGCGTGCAGATACAGTATCCGTTAAGCACTGGCAGCAGCTTTAGCGCAATAATCGACGTGCTGTTGATGAAGATGTACACATGGAAGCCTGAGGGAGGTATGCCGATAATCGAGGAAATTCCTGAAGAGGAGAAGGCCAAGGCTATGGAACTGCACAAGGCTCTTGTTGAGGCCGCAGCCGAGAACGATGAGGCTCTCATGGAGAAATTCTTCGAGGAGGAAACCCTCAGCGAGGACGAATTGCGCGAAGGCATAAGAAAAGGTCTTGTTACAAGATCAATGTTCCCTGTGTTCTGTGTATGTGCAGGAAAAGACATGGGAGTGCGCAGGTTGATGGAGTTCTTGGGCAACGTCGTGCCTTTCGTAAGTGACATGCCCAAACTGCACAATACCAGAGGCGAGGAAATCGCTGCCGATGCAAATGGTGCAGAATCACTCTATTTCTTCAAGACGGGAATGGAACCGCACATTGGTGAAGTGAGCTACTTCAAGGTTATGAGCGGAAGCGTAAAGCCCGGCGATGACCTGACAAATGCCGATCGTGGCTCAAAAGAACGTATCGGACAGATTTACGCATGTGCCGGAGCAAACAGAATAGCTGTTGACCAGCTTAATGCAGGCGACATTGGTTGCACCGTTAAACTGAAAGACGTGAAGACTGGCAACACGCTCAACGGGAAAGACTGTGAATGGAGATTTGATTTCATAAGATACCCCAACCCCAAATTCTCGCGCGCCATTAAGGCCGAGAATGCTGCCGACACCGAGAAACTCATGGCTGCCCTGCTGCGTATGCATCAGGAAGATCCGACATGGCTCGTGGAGCAAAGCAAGGAGTTGAGGCAGACTATCGTGCGCGGTCAAGGCGAATTCCATTTGCGCACATTGAAATGGCGTTTGGAAAACAACGAGAAACTCGCGGTGAAGTTTGAACCCACCAGAATACCGTATCGTGAGACAATAACCAAGATGTCGCGTGCGGAGTACCGCCACAAGAAACAGTCGGGTGGGGCAGGACAATTCGGCGAGGTACACCTTATCATCGAACCTTATGCCGAGGGAATGCCCGATCCTACGTCATACAAAATCAACGGTCAGGAATTCAAGATAAACGTGAAAGGCCGTGAGGAAATAACTCTTGAGTGGGGCGGAAAACTCGTGTTCATCAACTCGGTTGTTGGCGGAGCCATTGACGCACGCTTCATGCCGGCTATACTGAAAGGTATAATGGACAGAATGGAACATGGACCATTGACCGGAAGCTATGCACGCGATGTGCGCGTTATCGTCTATGACGGAAAGATGCACCCGGTTGACTCCAACGAGCTTTCGTTCATGTTGGCTGCACGCAACGCGTTCTCCGAGGCTTTCAAAAATGCCGGGCCGAAGATACTCGAACCTATATACGACCTTGAAGTGTATGTGCCTTCCGATTATATGGGCGACGTAATGAGCGACTTGCAGGGACGGCGCGCACTCATCATGGGTATGGACAGCGAAGCCGGATACCAGAAACTGCAGGCAAAGATTCCGTTGAAGGAATTGAGCAACTATTCAATCTCTTTGAGCAGCCTTACTGGCGGACGTGCTTCATTTACCACAAAGTTTGCAAGCTACGAACTTGTGCCGAATGAACTTCAGCAGAAACTGATTGAGGAACATGAGGCTGAAGCAGAGGACGAATAATCCCTGCGTTGATACATAAAGTTCTTGATATATTAAGCCCCATAAACAAGGCGTCTTGGTAAAAACGATGACCTTGTTTATGGGGCTTAATGTTTTGAAAAGCAATTAGAGAATGTCTTTTGTTTGCAAATGTACCAAGTAGATAGTTATAAAACACTTAAATAATGTTACATTATGAATGATAAAAGCATCTTATTTCGCTTAAAACGAATATTTGGATTAACTTTGCACCGTGTTTTTCATGGTATTAGATTATTAAGGTTAAAAGCGTAGAATGTTGTGAAACAATCTACGCTTTTTTTGAGTGTTCAAAGTATATATGGCTCTTTGAGCAAATTGAATTATATCGGCATCTTGCCTATTTCATCCAGTTCTCAGTTCTTTCGTCCCAGTTGTTGTCCCATAAGTCGGTTTGGCGGTTTGACATTGCCCCGCTGGCATCGCCACTTCCATTATTCTTCATTTCCATTGACACGCTTCCTGACATTAACGGACATGCGTCGGTACAGATTATATTGATTTGTGGTTTCGCGTATTTTGATTTTATCTGTTTCATATTTAGGAGGTTGTTGGTAGTTTGTGTGATTGTTTATTTTACGACAAATTTCCTGCCGTTTTTAATGTACACGCCTTTTTGAGGCATCTTGTTTAAGCGGATGCCGTTGAGATTGAATATTGCATTGGGCGTTTCTTCTTCGAGTAAACTTATGCTTTCTATTGTTGTCTCGTCTGAATCCAGTGTTATTTTTGCAGCATTTGCTTCATCGGATGGAACAATGAAGTAGGCACGCATGCCTTTCATCGTTGTATTGGCAATCGGAGTGAAGAGTTGATTGTCGCTAGTCAAGAACAGTGATGTGCCTGCCTCGTCATCGGAAAATGTTTTCGGACTGTACACACCAACAAACTTATATGTCTCGTTTCCAACTTCAACGGGTTCTGAGGCGGTAATAACCACGTCTTTGAATGTCGGGTTTTCAATGTCTTTCGTTGGCTTTATCAAGTATGGATGTCCGGCGACAATATCCTGTGTACTCTTAAAGTGCATGATGTTTCCTTCTTGTCGGTCGAAACTCTCAATGTCCCCAAGTTCAGGAAGAATGTCTTTCGCGTTGTATATATTGAACGGAACACAAAACGTATTCCATTTGTCTGCAACCAGTTTGCGGGTTAATGTAATGTCAACTCCATTGCCTATATTCTCTTTTATTGTTTGCGAATTGTCAATGGCTTCATCGAGTGATATGTTATTGACAGTGTATCTAACTTCGATTTCGCTTATATAGGCTATATTGCCGCTTGTTATGGTAAAGGCCTTCGTGTCAGGAACTTCTAATTCTGCGATAAATCCTGTGCCTTTCGTTTCATTTTGTTCAGAGGCTTTGTCTGTTGTGGCCGTGGCTTTGACATTGCCAGAACTTATGGTTAGCATTTTGGAACTGGCGGAAGAAGCGGTCTGATAATATTTAACAGTCACTTTATAGCCATTGGTGGCTTTGGGAAATTTGGGGGATGTTATCGATGTTGAGCTACCAACAATCAGTAGCATGTTTTGGCGTTTTACTTTATTGGTTGTGAATGAATAAGAATTCCCGTCATTGGCAATAAAGTCAAAAGAAGTCTTTTGGGTGGTATAGTTGTCTCCTTCAGGAACGTTTGTGAATGAGTTGATTTCAGACGAAAACACTAACGCTTCTGTTTTGTACAAGATAAAGTATGAAGCAGATGACTTTTCGTAGTTGTCATTCCCTGTGTATTCGGCAATGATTTCTGTTTTGCCCAATTCCTTGAATGTGATAGTGCCGTTGCCGTCAACCGTTGCCACTTCTTCATTCGTGCTTCTGTATGTTATGTCCCCTGCCTCAGAAGGCGAAAGGGTGGCCTTCTTGCCGTTTGTAAAATTGCTTTCCTTGCCTTTGTACACGACAACTGTTTTGCCGTCGATGTCATTTCCAAAACTAAGGGCAGTCTGCGTCTTTGTCTTTTCCTTGTAGTTTATCATGTAAGAAGCAGACGATGCGGAATAGTTGTCGTCACCGGCATATTCGGCCGTAATCTTTGTCGTTCCGAATATATTGTTGCTGTTTATCGTGACAACCCCCGTATTCTCGTCAACCGTAGCTACAGATGTGTTGCTGCTTGCATATTTTATAACCGCATTTTCTATTATATTGTTTTCTGCATCTTTTACAGAAGCTTGTGGCGACACGAATGTGTCTTCATCACCTTGCTCAATGTCGTATGAATCACTACCGGTAAATGATGTGTATGTGGTCTTGCGTGAATCTGTCAGCTTGTAAATCTGGATTCTTCGGTTGTCGTCACTAAAAGAGATTGAATTGTAACATGAAAATATCTTTGAACTCACATTGTATCCAAGACATTTTTCATATATTTTAGTAGTGCTTTGTTTTGGGAAACAAATGGTAGCATTTGCATTGTCGTCAATTGTTATTGTCGTTTTGCTCGCATTGCTTTTGCTTCCAGTAATAAGATGATTCTGTGTGTCACTTTTCGAGTTGTTGCATAAATATAGGCCTTCCCCGGTTGCTAAGTAATAGCATTTTCCTGATGCATCGTATTCTATTGTAATTCTTTGAATTGCATCATTTGATGTGGCTATCGTCTCGTCTTCTATTGTTATTGCTTCTTGCCCTCGGTTGTTGGTGTCTTGATAGGTGCTCATCGCAAAACCATTTTTTGTGTTTACGACAATCACTACATCGCCGTTATTCAATTCAGCGGTTGATTTTACGAGCTTGAATGTTTGTTGTGTGCTTGCAATGGATATTAAGTTGCATAAAGCTAAACATACTGTTAGCAGTATATGCTTTTTGATTGCTTCTGATGTCATAGGCGAATTTGTAGTTTGCAGGTATTTGTAGAGATAGATCACGTCATGTTATAGGCGATTGTTGATGGCGGATTCTTGATTTACTGTTTCTAATATCAAGAATCCGCACATCACAATATGCCTTTTTATAAGTCTTCAAGACTCACAGCCTGTTCCTTAGGTTTCTTGTGGCTTTGGCTTTTCTCGTTGGAAGGCGCATCAGTGTTGAATTGCTCGTTTGCAGGGCGTTCGATAGGCGTTCCTTCCTCATCAAGAATGATTTCCTCTTCAATTGAAATGCTGTCATGGCGTGTTGTGTCTGCCTTGGCTTTTGAATAATAGCTTTGGCAGTTGTACATGGCCGAGGTTATGTCAGAATCTTTTGGCTTTCCGAATTTCTCGTGATATTGTTTGAATGCAGGGTCTTTTAATACTGCATTCAAGAAATATCCGCAAATAGGGAGGGCTGTTCTGCTGCCTTGTCCGAGTGCCCCGGTGCGGAAATGTATGCAGCGGTATTCACCGCCGACCCATGCACCCACTACGAGTTTCGGGCTTACTCCCATAAACCATGCGTCGGAGTGGTTGTTTGACGTTCCGGTCTTGCCGCCCCAGTCGCAGTCTCTGAAATCGCCTACATAGCCATTGAGACTTTGTGATGTACCGCCGGGTTCGCGCAGACCTCCCATAAGAAGCTGCTGCATAAGGAAAGCACTCTTGTAAGGTATCACCTGCTCCTCGTTCTTCGGGTTGGAGTACACTTCTTTGCCGTTTCTGTCGGTTATTCTTGTAACAAGGTATGACTTGCAGTATTTTCCGTCGTTGGCAACGGTGCAATATGCGTTTGCAAGTTCTCGCAGATTTACGTCGCTTGATCCCAATGCCAGTGAAGGAGTTTCGTCGAGCGGACTTTCGATGCCCATTTTGTGGGCCGTTTCGATAATGCTTGCAATTCCCATTTCCTGTCCCAATATTACTGCAATTGAGTTGATGCTTCGGGCAAATGCGCCTTTAAGAGGAATGGAGTCGCCTGAGAACGAACCGTTGGCATTTGACGGAGTCCATGTCACTTCTTTCTTTTGTGCTTTGTCGTACACCTGCATACTGAAATATTGGTC
>CAVDJG010000054.1:0-9844 GCA_963609005.1 Acidaminococcaceae bacterium | reverse complement strand
GACACAAAATGAGAAATGTAACATTAGTTTTAGAGGACGGAACCCGTTTCCATGGAAAATCGTTCGGCTACGAAACGCCAGTTGCGGGAGAAGTCGTTTTCAATACAGCCATGATGGGTTATCCGGAGAGCCTTACTGATCCGTCGTATGCCGGACAGCTCATGACGCTTACATATCCGTTGGTGGGCAACTATGGAGTCCCTCCTTTTACGTTCGAGCAGAATGGTCTTCCCACGTTCATGGAGAGCGACAAGATATATGCCTCGGCAATAATCGTTGCTGATTACAGCGAGAAGTATTGCCATTGGAACGCAGTAGAAAGTCTCGGCGAATGGCTCAAACGTGAGCAGGTACCAGGCATTACCGGTATTGACACGCGCGAGTTGACGAAAGTATTGCGTGAGCATGGAGTGATGATGGGCAAGATTCTCTTTGACGATGAGCCGGAAAACATTCCCGAGGCCAATTATGCCGGGGTTAATTTTGTAGACAAGGTGAGCTGCAAGAATATAATCCGCTACAATGAAGGAGGCGGGAAAAAAGTGGTGTTGGTTGATTGCGGCGTTAAAGCCAACATCATACGTTGTCTCATAAATCGCGGTGTCGAGGTGGTGCGAGTGCCTTGGAATTACGACTATACCGACATGGAGTTCGACGGTCTGTTCTTGGCCAACGGCCCTGGCGACCCTGATATGTGCGAGGATGCCGTGAATATCATTCGCAAACAAATGAGCCGCAGCCGCAAACCCATTTGTGGAATATGCATGGGCAACCAGTTGCTTGCAAAGGCAGGAGGCGCAAATATATACAAACTTAAATATGGCCACCGTTCACACAATCAGCCTGTGCGTATGGTAGGCACTGACAACTGCTACATAACATCGCAAAATCACGGCTATGCAGTTGATGCCCATACGCTTGGAAAAGACTGGGAAGAACTGTTCGTGAACATGAATGACGGTTCCAATGAAGGAATACGCCATAAAACCAACCCTTGGTTCTCCAGCCAGTTCCACCCCGAAGCCTGTTCGGGGCCGGTTGATACCGAATTCATGTTTGACAAGTTTGTTGAAACACTAAAGTAAGATTACGATGAAAGACGAAAATATAAAGAAAGTTCTTTTGCTTGGTTCCGGGGCATTGAAGATAGGAGAGGCCGGCGAGTTTGACTATTCTGGATCGCAGGCGTTGAAAGCTCTGCGCGAGGAAGGCGTGGAAACGGTGCTCATAAACCCCAACATTGCCACCGTGCAGACATCCGAAGGGGTGGCCGACCAAATATATTTCCTTCCCGTTCAGCCTTATTTCGTTGAGCGTGTCATTCAGAAAGAGAAACCTGACGGCATTCTTTTGAGTTTCGGCGGGCAGACTGCTTTGAACTGTGGAGTGGAAATGTATCGCAAGGGAATACTCGATAAATATAATGTAAAGGTGCTCGGAACTCCGGTGCAGGCCATTATCGACACTGAAGACCGTGAACTCTTTGTCGAGAAGCTCGATGAAATTGGCGTGAAGACAATCAAGAGCGAAGCTTGTGAAAGCATAGAACATGCCCGCAAGGCGGCTTCTGAGCTGGGCTATCCCGTCATAATACGCGCTGCCTATGCCCTTGGAGGTCTTGGATCGGGATTTGCCGATAACGAAGAAGAACTCAACAAGCTTGCCGAAAAAGCTTTCTCTTTCTCACCGCAGGTGCTTGTTGAAAAGAGCTTGAAAGGCTGGAAGGAGATTGAATATGAAGTGGTGCGCGACCGTTACGACAACTGCATCACAGTTTGTAACATGGAAAATTTCGACCCTCTCGGCATACATACTGGTGAGAGTATCGTCATTGCCCCGTCACAGACGCTTACAAACTCTGAATATCATAAGTTGCGTGCGCTTGCAATAAAAATCATCAGACACATAGGCATCGTGGGAGAGTGCAACGTGCAGTATGCATTCGACCCGAAGAGCGAGGACTATCGCGTTATTGAGGTGAATGCGCGGTTGAGCCGCTCATCGGCTCTTGCATCCAAGGCAACCGGTTATCCGTTGGCTTTTGTCGCTGCGAAACTCGGAATGGGATATGGCTTGTTTGAATTGAAAAATTCTGTTACCAAGACCACTTCTGCATTCTTTGAGCCTGCACTCGACTATGTTGTGTGCAAGATACCGCGTTGGGACTTGTCAAAGTTCCGTGGTGTAGATAAAGAACTCGGCTCGTCGATGAAGTCAGTAGGTGAAGTAATGGCGATAGGCCGTAACTTTGAGGAGGCAATCCAAAAAGGACTTCGCATGATAGGGCAGGGTATGCATGGTTTCGTGGAGAACAAAGAACTGGAAATACCAGATATCGATGCCGCTCTGTGTGAGCCTACCGACAAGCGAGTATTTGTGATATCAAAGGCAATGCACAAGGGATATACTGTTGATCAGATACACGATTTGACCAAGATAGACAAGTGGTTCCTTGAAAAACTCAAGCATATCATCGACATTGATGAGGAGATGAAGCGCTGCAACATAAATACTATCGACAAGGAACTGCTCCGTACAGCCAAAATCTACGGCTTTACCGATTTCCAGATTGCACGCGCCGTAGGGCTTGAAAGCGAACTTCACAGTATGGCAAAGGCCGGACTCGTGGTGCGTCAGCTGCGCAAGAATTACGGAATATTGCCTGTCGTGAAGCAAATAGACACTTTGGCAGCCGAATATCCTGCACAGACAAACTATCTGTATGTTACTTATGCCGGTGTGAAGAGCGACATATCGTTCGAGAACGACCATCGCTCCATTATAGTACTTGGCTCCGGCGCCTACCGCATCGGTTCTTCTGTGGAGTTTGACTGGTGCGGCGTGCAGGCATTGAACACTATACGTAAGGAAGGATGGCGTTCGGTGATGATAAATTATAATCCCGAAACAGTGTCAACCGACTATGATATGTGCGACCGTCTGTATTTCGATGAACTTACATTCGAGCGTGTTCTTGATATAATCGACCTTGAACAGCCTCATGGAGTGATTGTTTCTACGGGCGGACAAATACCCAACAACCTCGCAATGCGCCTTGACGAGCAGCATGTTCCTATATTGGGAACAAAAGCACAGGACATTGACAATGCAGAGGATCGTGCCAAGTTCTCGCAGATGCTGACCAACAACGGCATTAACCAGCCCGAATGGAGCGCGCTGACAAGCATGGAAGACATCGACAAGTTTATCGAACGTGTCGGATTCCCGGTGCTCGTGCGTCCGAGCTATGTGCTTTCTGGAGCAGCAATGAACGTATGTTCAAATGAAGACGAGCTGCGCCGCTTCTTGCAACTTGCCGCAAATGTGAGCGAAGACCACCCCGTTGTTGTGAGCAAATTCATCGAGCATGCAAAGGAAATAGAGATGGATGCAGTGGCAAAGAACGGAGAGGTGATAGCATATGCTATTTCTGAACATATCGAGTTTGCCGGAGTGCATTCAGGCGATGCCACGATACAGTTCCCGCCGCAGAAACTTTATGTGGAGACAGTGCGCCGCGTGAAGCGTGTAGGACGCCAAATTGCCAAGGAATTGCATATAAACGGCCCGTTCAACATCCAGTTTATGGCGCGCGACAACGACATCCTTGTGATAGAATGCAACTTGCGCGCAAGCCGCAGCTTCCCGTTTGTCAGCAAGGTTCTGAAGATAAATCTTATAGAACTTGCAACGCGTGTCATGCTTGGTCTGCCCGTTGAGAAACCTGAAAAGAACCTGTTCGACCTCGACTATGTCGGTATAAAAGCATCGCAGTTCAGTTTCAACCGCCTGCAGAAAGCCGACCCTGTGCTTGGCGTTGACATGAGTTCAACAGGTGAGGTGGGATGCTTGGGCGATGACACCAATACAGCGCTGCTTAAGAGCATGCTTTCTGTTGGCCATCGCATACCTGAAAAGAACATCCTTCTGTCCACCGGAAGTGCCAAACAAAAGGCCGATATGCTTGATGCTGCGCACATGCTTGTGAAGTATGGCTACCGGCTTTATGCCACGGGAGGCACAAGCAAGTATCTGTCGGAGAATGGAGTCGAAAACACACGTGTGCTTTGGCCGTCGGAAGAAGGCGAAGGTCTGAAGGCTTTGGATATGTTGCACAACCATGAAATAGATATGGTTGTTAATATTCCAAAGAACCTTACAAGCTCGGAATTGAGCAATGGCTACAAAATACGCCGTGCTGCAATTGACTTGAATGTGCCGCTGATTACCAATTCACGCCTTGCCAGCGCGTTCATCTACGCGTTCTGCACCACGCCACTTGAAGACATTGACATCAAGGCATGGGGAGAATATTGATAGATAAACAACATTGAAAATACGAAGACCCTGCCAACCGGGAATGGAAATCATTCTCTTTGGCAGGGTTTTTTATTATAAATATATGCGGCATTGCCTCGCTTTGCCGTCAGAAAAAACTAATGAAATATGAAAAGAACTTATGCAATTGCCGTGTTTGCCGTTACAATGTGTCTTCTTTGCAGTTGTAGCACAACTCCAAGCCATGTGACAATAAGTCCGATAGCTACCACGGCGTCAGTCAACAACCTTTCCGATGGCGTTTATCCTGCGTCATTCAATAGCGATGACTTCGATTGGAACAAAGGCAAACTGCACTTTGTGGTTTATCAGGAAGATTTTTACGATTCGGTGCAAGTCGCACGGATGAAAGCCGGTGACACTCTCGTTTATCAAGGCGAAAAAATCGTTGTTGACAAAATTGAGGCCCGCGACAGCTTCCTTACGGTGAATAATGGCCTTGAAGAGGGTGGTGCTTACATGCAAAAAACAACACATGGAAGATACCGTGGCATGCAACTTGACGACCATAGCACATATACCGAGGTTGGAAATGTCACCCTGTCGTTGGCAACTGATTTCACATTGGTTGATTGTGGTGTCGAGCCCACAGACAAATCAGTCTCTCTAAGCACGGGGCAACGCGAATATTTGGCCTCTGTGAAAGACTACAAGCGTGTATTTATAGACCTTGATACCCGTGTAACCGTTTCAAACGGCAAGGTGACAAAGATAGAGAGATTTTGGATTCCCTAATGTTTTAAAAAGAAGAAATCTTTATTGATAAGGTTGACAAAAGAGGATTGAAATGATTGGAAGATATTTCTTTATTGCGGCATTGTTTTCTGTCTTGCTTCTGACCAACGGTTGCAAGCAGAAAAAAGGCGGCGTTGTAGCGCATGAAAAGAATGTGGACAAGGTGGAACAAAGCTCTGATGACACACATGCAGGTGAAGTTGTAGAACTTACGGCTGCCGATTTCAGACATAGAATTTTCGACTACACGGCGCAGAATGATTGGGCTTTTCGCGGTGCACGTCCTGCCATAGTCGATTTCTATGCCACATGGTGCGGGCCATGCCAGCGCACGGCACCTATACTTGCGGGCATAGCCGCTAAATACAAGGGAAAGATAGACGTGTATAAGGTGGATATAGACAAACAGGAAGAACTGGCAAAAGCTTTCGGCATCAGTTCCATACCTGCCTTATTGTTTATTCCGCTGAAAGGACAACCTCAGATGTCGGTTGGGGCTATGGGGGAGGAAGACATGGAGCATTATATAAACGATGCACTGTCCATACCAGTTGACACTTCTGCGGCAGGTACAGTCAATCGCTGAAAAACGATTACGATGGCCGATTTGTTCTTGTCTGCTTTCTATTGAGCAATATAAGCAGGCCTAAAATGCGACAATCCCAATTCTCTGCAAGAGAATTGGGATTGCGTTGTTTGGAATAGTATGTTTTGGTTTAAGCCTCAGCCTCTGGTATTACAGACACTGTGCTCTTGTCCTTACGGCCTTTGTGGAAGTTTACGGTTCCGTCAACCAAGGCATAAAGAGTATCGTCTTTGCCGATGCCTACATTAAGCCCGGGATTGTGCTTTGTACCGCGCTGGCGAACGATGATGTTGCCGGCAATCACTTTCTGACCTCCCCAAATTTTAACGCCTAATCTTTGAGAAGCTGATTCACGTCCGTTCTTAGAACTACCTACACCTTTTTTATGTGCCATTTCTTGTTCCTCCTAAAATTTAAGCGATAACTTCTTTAATTGTTACTTCTGTGAACTGTGCGCGATGACCGTTCTTCTTGCGGTAATCCTTTCTGCGCTTCATCTTGAAAACGATGACCTTGTCGCCCTTTACGAGAGGGTTGACAACTTCACAAACTACTTTTGCACCCTCTACTGTGGGTGCGCCAACTTGTACTGAACCTTCCTTGTCAACAAGCAGTACCTTGTCGAATTCAACAGCCTGGCCTGCTTCCACGTCTTTGATGTGGTGAACGAACAGTTTCTTGCCCTGTTCAGCCTTGAACTGCTGACCGTTAATCTCTACGATTGCGTACATTAATATTATTATTAAACGGGTTTTTCCGTAAGGCGAATGGCATCGTGCCATTGCTTTCTCAGGCCTTTGCGGATTAAATCGGCTGCAAATTTACTAATAATTTATGGTGTAAAGATGAAAGAATATAAACATTTAATTGTAATTAACACTAAAACGGTTTGTAGCCATGCCGTTTGCATGGCCACAAACCGCAGATGTGTGTTTTTTGTTACAGTTTGTTGAATACGTTCTTCATCTGTTCACCGAGCCCGATGGTGTAGCCTTGCGACACAAAAACAACCCGGTTGAATGTGTCTGCAATTATAAACATAGGCATCTGGGTTTCGCTTTTCAGCTTCATCTGCTTCGCTATTTGTTTGCGCACAGCTCCGTCTTTGTCGATAGCGTAGGCAACGGTCGAAGGCAGACTCTTGAACTCTTCCTTGTTGAATTTCTTGGCATCGGCTTCGCTTTCGAACAGAAGCAGCACAGGGCGGCCCCATTTCTCGAATGCATCTTTGGCTTTTTCAATGTCGTGCAAGGCATGGTTGGTGGGCTCCTGACCAACACCGAGCACTCCCACTATGAAATATCCGCGGCCTGTTTGCGACAGTATGCTTGCATCCTTTCCGTCTTTCTCGACGATTGTCTCGCTGTTGAACGAACCTATTACGTTCACGTCGTCGGTGCTGTGCCTGATGTCGAGTGTCACGTTTGTGGTTTTGCCGGCTTCAATGTCAAACCTTTGTGTTGAAACCATCACGCTTCCGCTTGCCATTCTTGTGCCGGTGGTAAGCATGTAAGTGCCTTCATCGAGTGAGCATCCGTCTTTGAATGTGTTGCTCCAGCTTGTGCCGTTGCCCATATCAACCTGCCCTTCCTCGAAATTCAGAAGCTGCTGGCTGCCGTCTACAATCTTGCTTATGGTGAAATGGTTGTAGTATAGAGGGTTGTCGAGAAATGCCGTCGGCGTGTAGGCAAGTACAAGGCGGCCAGTAGGTGCAGTGCTTTGCACATCGTTGTCAAACACTACATCGTTCCATTTGCCGTTTCCTTTGTATTGCACTTTTGAAGTCACTGCATCTTTGCGTGCCTCGATGCCCAGACTTCGAGCCACATCAACAAAGAAAATTCCGCGCGAGCGTTCGTCGGTCAATTTCGATTCGGCAACACCAACGGGAGTCTGTGCTATATGCAATGCATTTTCTTTGGAGTCGACTTTTATGTTGTCTTTAATCCATGTCACAAGTCTGCGTGGGTCGTCCTTGAATTTCTTTGCAGTGTTCTTGTCGAAGAAACGTTCAAAATAATGTTTGAATGGTTTGATTATCATTTCGTCTTCCACGCGGGGCGACACCTGGTCGGTGCTTGCGTTGAAATTGTCTTCAAGTATTTCTGTGGTTATGTCGCGCAGGTCTTTGTCGCTGAGAGTGTTGAGAAGGGCTATTACGCGGCTCTTGTTGTCGGAGTGTTGCTTTATGAATTTGGCTATTGTTTCGTGGTTGCCGCGCGATTTCACGAGAAATTCTGCACAGTCGCCCGATATTGCAGCGGCTTGCTCCTCAGTCAGGAATGTTGCAGTGTAAGCTTTTCTTATAGAATCTTCGTGGGCAAATCTTGTTTGGTTTTCTTTCCTCATCTGTTCGCTTACAAATGGCAGTTGCGCATTCTCGACAGGCGGAACTATTGTTATTGTGTCTTCCTTGTATGTCAGGCTTTTGCCGATCTCCGGCATTTTGTTGTCGAGGCATACGGTGACATCCGTGTCTTTTCCGAACGACACTTTCCGGTAGCCATATTTCCCGTCTTTTGAGCACCACACCAGCATGTCGCCCTTACCGGCTGAAAGCGATGTATGGCCTTGGGCATCGGTGTATTTTGTCACGGCTGTGTAGAACTCGGCATAGTTGTATATCTTGAATTCCACCTTTGCATTGTCAGCCGGCTGTCCGTCGGCATATTTCACAGTTATATGTGCGCTTGCCGTAGGCGCATAGTTGCTCGTGAGGTTTATCTCGGTGAAATTGGCTGTGCGCAGCATTACTTCCTCCGGCCCTTGGTAGTCGCCAAATGCCCGGGTGTGCATAAGCATGGCGCGTGATGCAGGCGCATTGAACCAGCCGAGGTTCAGCACCGGCTCGGGTTCGCAAGCTCCAAGAAAATACCATTTGCCGTCGGCCCATGCTTCCACCCATGCGTGGTTGTCGTCGGTGTGTGCCCATCGGGGGGTGTAAACCTGGCGTGCGGGGATGCCGATAGACCTCAGGGCTGCAACGGTGAATGTGCTCTGTTCGCCGCAACGTCCCGTAGCAGTCTTCACGGTTGCAAGCGGTGATGAGGTGCGGGCATCGGCAGGCTGGTAGGTTACTTTTTCATGGCACCAATGGTTCACTTCAAGTATGGCATCGTGCATGCTCATTCCTTTCACGCGCTCTTTCAATTCCTTGTAGAACACCGTGCGTGCGGAGTCGAGAGCTTCGTTGTTGACACGCAAAGGGAGCACAAAGTGTCTGAACAACAGTTCAGGCACATTCTTGCCCCAAGGCATTTCCTTGCGTGCGGTGAGCGATGCCCTTACGTTGGTGGCATAGAATGAGGTGGGGTAGTCGGTGATGTCGGCAAGAGGCATGTAGGCATACAGAAATCTGAGAGCCTCTTGCTCTTCATTTGTTGCCTTAGTGCCTTTGATGTTGTAGAATTTCTGGCCGATGACCTTGATGCGTTTTGTGAATATGCTCTCTACGTTGGCACGGTAGGCAGGGTCTGACAGGAAATGGTTGTCTGCCACGGCCGTCATGCATATTATTGAGAGCAAGATCGAAAACAATGTTCTTTTCATGGGTTGTGTTTTTTTGTAAAAAGGGGAGAAGTCGGCAAGACCCCTCCCCGTTAACAGTATGGTTTTACAGAGTGTTACTCTATTTCTATCTTTTTGACGCGTTTCTCGTGTCGGCCGCCTTCAAAAGTGGTGCTGAAAAACTCGTCCATGATTTTTCCGGCGGTGTTGTTGTCGATGAAACGTCCCGGCATCACGAGCACATTGGCGTCGTTGTGCTGCCTTGTCATGTGTGCTATCTCGGGCGTCCATGCCAGTCCGGCTCTCACGCCTTTGTGGCGGTTGAGAGTCATGCACATGCCCTCGCCGCTTCCGCAGATGCCGATGCCCGTGCTCACCTCGCCGCTTGCCACTCCATTTGCGAGTGCATGGCCGAAGTCGGGGTAGTCGCAACTCAGGTCGCTGTATGTTCCGTAGTCTTTATACTCATAACCATGGTTCTCGAGATATTGCATCACATATTTTTTCAATGCGTAACCTGCATGGTCGCATGCAAGTCCAATAACTTTTGTTTCCATAATGATAGTGTTTTTTATTTGGATAGGTAGTCTTTCACTTGCTTGTACACATTCTCTGCCGTAAATCCGAGTTTCTCGTCGAGCACCTTGTAGGGAGCGGAGAAACCGAACGACTCAAGGC
>CAVDJG010000053.1:3299-10008 GCA_963609005.1 Acidaminococcaceae bacterium | reverse complement strand
GGCAACGAACTGTGGGGTTCGGAGCAGGAAATGAAACGGTTTGCCGACGATTTCCGCGCCGCCAACAGCACCATAGCCTACACGCTTGGCACAAACTGCTTCCTTGGCTACAAAGGAGAGCTTCCCGGAATGGACTTTGTGGCCACTTGCCGCACGGGAGGCGAGGCATGGGGCGACTACTCCACGCACACACGCAGCTCGTTCTCGTTTGCCGATGCAGCCGAAGGCGGACTGATAAACCATGAATATCCCAACACGACAACCACCTTCGACAATGCCACACGCAATGCCATCATACCGGTTATGAGCCACGAAACGGGGCAATACCAGTGTTTCCCCAATTTCAGGGAAATGTCAAAATACACGGGAGTGCTGCGCCCCTGCAACATGGAGACATTCGCGCGCCGTCTTGCCCAGGCCGGAATGGGCGACCAGGCCGACGACTTTTTCCGCGCGTCGGGGCTTTGGGCGGTGGAGCTATACAAGGCCGACATCGAGATGTGTCTGCGTTCGCGCGGCATAGCCGGTTTCCAGTTGCTCGACCTTCAGGACTATCCCGGACAGGGATCGGCCTATGTCGGCATTCTCGACGCGTTTCTGCAGTCAAAGCATCTCGTCACGCCCGAAAGATGGCGGGGTTGGTGTTCGGCCACAGTGCCCATGCTTGAGCTGCCCCGATACTGCTTCACCGACGGCGAACGGATAACCGCCAAGGCCATAGTGGCCGCCTATGCCGGTAATGAACATACACCCGCCACACTGCACTGGCGGCTTGCCGATAGCCAAGGCAACACACGCGCCGAGGGCCGCAACGCCATTGCCGCACTGCCCGACGGCGGAATTGCCGATGCCGGAAGCCTCGACATTGCCGCAAAACTCGGCAGCAGCGGCCGCAGCGAACGGCTGACGCTGAGCGTGGAAGTGGAGGGCACTGCGCAACAGAACACCTATGCGATATGGATTTACCCCCGCCACGACTTCGACAAGGAGTTGGCCGAACTCAGCAAAGGCATAACCATAGCCGACACACTCACCGCCGACATTGCCGCAAAGCTCGAAAAGGGCGCGAAAGTGCTGCTCATGCCGCGCGAGGGAATGTATGCCCGGCAGACTGTGGGCGGTCTGTTTGCCACCGACTACTGGAATTTCCGCATGTTCAGCACCATTTGCAAGAACAACGGCAAGTCGCCGTCGCCGGGCACTCTCGGCTTGATCACCAATCCGCGACACCCGCTTTTCAACAGTTTCGCCACCGAAGAACACACCAACTGGCAGTGGTTTGACATAGTGAAACACTCACGCCCGTTCATTCTCGACGCATCGCCCGCCGGCTACCGACCCATTGTCCAGGCCATCGACAACGTGGAACGCAACCACAAGCTCGGCATCGTGTTTGAGTGGACTGTGGGCAAAGGCAAACTGCTCGTGTGCATGTCCGACCTGCGCCAAGCCTCGGCCCACGCCGAAGGGCGCGAATTCTGGCTTTCAATGCTGCGCTACATGCAGTCTGGCGAGTTCGCCCCCGCACACACGGCAACAGCCGCGCAACTCATGCAGTTGCTCACCTCGGTGCCCGACGAAGCCAACACACAGGAACTGAGAAACATCAGCTACGACTGATGCATATAACACACGAAGGAGCGGAAGCCAACGCATGCTGCCCGTGAAAAGCCCGTCGGGCCTGGCACGGCAATTGCGTTAGTTTCCGCTCCTTCGTTTCCTATTATTCACACAAGGGCATCCCGCCCTTCTGCCTTCACTTTCCCAGACAACTTCTTATCACCGCCGCCACTTCGCGCGCGCACTGCCTGTCGTTGAACTTGCGCTCGGCAAGCAGACGTCCGCGCCGTCCCATGTCGCGGGCCACGTCGGGATGCGAGTCTATGTAAGCCGCGGCACGCGCCCATCCTTCCACGTCGTGGTAGGCCACCGACACTCCGCAGCCTTCCGAATCGAAATCAACCGGAATCTGAGGATTGCGGCTGCAAATCAGCGGCAAGCCCAAGGCGAGAGCCTCAACCACGGTGGTGAGACCGGCGGTGTAGCGCGTGGGTTTGCAGCACACGCACACACAGGCCGCCTTGTCCACCTCAACCGCGAGTTCATAAGGCAGCAGTCCCATTATTTTCTTCACCTCCACATTGTCTGCCGGCCGCAGTTTTTCAAACGCTTCGAGGTTGGGATTGGGCACCGATGGGTCTTTGTTTATGCCCACATACACCGTGAGCCGGCACCCGGCAGCATTGAACGCGTTGACAAGTGTGGCCTGGTCGCGCTGCTCCTTGCCCGTTGATATGAAGCCGCTGCGGTTTCGGCAGGTGCGTATGCGGTCGTAGAAATCGAGGTCGGCGCCCCAATGGCCCACCACCATACGCTCCCTGCGCGCCTTAGGCGAATGCAGCGAGTCGTCGACGAGCTTCTGCGAGAAGAAAATCATGCGGTCGAGCCCCCGGTAGAACAGTCGGCCGCCCCATTCGCGCAGGCGGCTTTGTGGAGTTATCACCGGCTGATGGTGCCACACTATTATAGGTTTGCCAAACAAACCGAGCGCACGCAGCAGCACGATGAGTTCAAGGCCCTTGTAATGTGTGGCATACACTGCATCGATGCGGCGGCTTGCCCGCAGCACATGCCATGCCGTGCGCAGCGTTTCGCGCCACCTCGGCAGCCCCCGGCTCGACTTGTGCCACACCACCGAGATGCCCTCGTCGGGCAGGTGGGCGGCACCGTAAAGATAGTGCGAAGGAAACTTTCCATCTTTCATCCGCCCGAGAATGTACTGTATGTTCTGTGTGTGGTAGAAATAAACTGTCATGCTTTTCCTGTTGATGTGTAAGCCACGCGCCCGCAGACCGGGTCTGTACCCAATGCGGCACGCCCCATATCCGGTTGGCACGGCGTGGCCGCCAAAATGCAAAGTTAGCCATTATCTGCATGAAAACCGCGTATTACGGCATAATTTGGCCGCAACATTCCATCGGTCATGCGCACCAATCCGGCCTGCGGCCGTTGTCTTCATGCAGTCTATTGACCGCCGAGCCGCGAGAAATAGGTTATTATCTCCTCCCACGTCTTGAAGTCGGAGCTGCCCCACTCTATCACCGTTCCCATAAATCCCGGGCACGGCTGACTTGTTATGAGATAGTCGGCGCAGAGCAACTGCGGGCGGTTGGCAAACACCACCCTGCCGTAGGCCGGCGCGCTCAGGTATTTCTCCACCCAAGCCATGTCGTCGGCCATAGCCGCGGGCGTGTTTGTAGGCGACGGTGCAATCACATACACGCTGTAATTCTCGATGAGAGCCTCGTAGGCCTTGTGCATGCTTGCCGTGGCCTTGCCGTAGGAGTCGCGCAAGGTGTCGATGCCGATGCACACCACCGGGCGCTCGCGTTGCTCCTGACGGTCGTCGATGTAGCGTATGAGCGGAACGAGATAGTGCATGGCCACCTTGTCAGACAGGCGGTGGCCGCCGTGGAAGTGCACCGCCGAAGGATAGTGATCGGCAAAAAGCCCGAACGTGTCTACCACGTCGTCTTCATCGCCAAACATGCCCACGACACGCCCCTTCTCAGCCTCGTCGATGTTCTCGAAGCAGTGGGTGGTGGTTTCGGCATACTCCTTTATGAGTGCCTTGGTCACGATGAAATCCTGTATTCCGTCGGCACGCGGGTTCTGAAACGTCTGTTTGCCTATCATCCCGTGCTTCGACATAGTTTCGCCCATTTGGAAAGCAGGGTTAACGAGTATGCGGTCGAACCCGTGCAGCTGCTCGGTGTACATCGCGCCCATCGACGAGCCCACAATCAAATGGGGCCGTTCGTCGGCACACATCTGCCGCAACAAAGCCATGGCCTCGGCCGGATGCAGCGGCAGGTCGCGCGCCACAATGGTGGCGTTGGGCATGAGCGTGCGCAGCATTGCCACCGTGCCCGACTGGGCCGACGACCCGAAGCCGTGCACATACATGATTTTCTTGCCCGACATGAGGTCGGGATATTGCTTCACATACTGGTTTTCCATATCATTCCTTTAGTTTCGTTTCCGGTGTCAAGGCGCGCAGCGCGGCCTCCGTCATACGGCGCGTAAGCCATAGCCGTTGCGGCAGATGCCGCAGACACCGCATTGCAAAGTTACACATTTTGCGGTCACGAGGCGTTGCCGCCGCAAGAAAAAATGCTGCATTGCCGTTGCGCAGCGGCTGCTGCACGCACATGCTGCATGCGATGCACGCACGCAGCGCGTCTGCCGCACGCCGCCGCAAGATAATCACCGCGCCACGACAAAGCGCGCAAAAGAAAACGCCCAAGACTGCATTGCTGCGTCGTGGGCGTAGGTTTTCTTGCCGAATGTGTATGAAAGATTGTTCAACGTGCCGTTATATGCACCGCCGACCCTTGCCTGTGGAAACCCACCGCCATGGCCCCGGCAACGGCGTGCAGCACACTGTCAAGCTGCAGGCTGCGCTGCACGGTGCCCGTAAATGTGAGTGTGTCGGGCACATCGCGGTCAACCACGATGCGCTGGCCGTATATCTGCCCGAGCACCGAGGCCACCTGTCTGATGCCGGCATTGCTGAACTGCAGTTGGCCGTTGTGCCACATGCCATCGAGGGCGGCATCGGTAGAGGCCACGGTGAAGCGTCGTTTCGTGCAGTCGAGCAACGCTTTCTGATCGGCGAGCAGCGTCACCGCCCCCGAATGCCGCCGTGCCCACACCTCGGCCGATCCTTCGGCTATGCTCACCGATGCGGTGTGCGTGCGCCGGTCGTTGTCGAAGTTGAACGATCCGCCGTAGGTAATCACGGCAAGCACGTTGCTCTTCACGGTGAAACTGCGCCGTTGGTCGGGCATAATCTCGAAATACCCCAGTCCGCGCAGCTCTACGCTGCGCACCGAGTCGGCGAAGTCGCGCAGATAACGCAGCCTTGCCCCCGGCGCGAGCCACACGCGGCTGCCGTCGGGCAGTATCACCTTGCTCACCGCGTTGGGCGGAACGGTGACATAAGTGTAGCGCATCGACACGCCCGTGGTGTCCTTGCCGCCCAGAAGCCACAGTGCCACGGCGGCCACAATGAGCAAAAGCGCGACGCCGGCATAGCGCCACACATAGGTGGTGCGGGCTGCCCGGCGCTCGTTCTCCTTCTCGCCGTGCAGATGGCGGCGTATGTTTGCAAATGATTCGGACACCTGCCGGCTATTCATCGAGCCGGCCTTGAGGTCGATGTAAAGCCTCCGGCACTCATCAAGTTCGCGTGCATTGTCGTCAGACTCCTCCACCCAAGCGGCAAGCCGGGCGAGATCGTCGTCGGAACAGGTGCCCGCGACGTAGCGTCCTATGATGTCTTTGTCAAAATTCTCCATATCCTTCAAAAAATCTTTCGTTTGTCATGTTTCCCGATAAAGGCCTGACGGCTGTTGCTGCCGGCGGAGGTTGCATGGCGCGGAACGCTGCCCGGCACCGAACATCACTCTTTGTGCAGGGCCGCACGCAGCGCGTTGAGGGCGTGGTAGATGTGCGATTCGACAGTGCGCACCGACAGTCCGAGCACGTTGGCGATGTCGTTGTTTGACATGTCTTGCATGTAGCTCAGGCGAAACACGTCGCGGCAGCGTTGCGGCAAGCGCTCGATTGCCTCGTCGATGCGCCGTCTGAGGTCGGCATTTTCGGCACTTGCGAGCGGCGACGCGGTGTAGTGGTTGTCGCATGCTTCGGTCTGCCGAAGGACAATCTCCTCTATGAGGGCCACGCGCGAGGCTGCAACGTTGCGGTGGCGCAGACAGTTGAGCGAGCGCGTGTAGACAGCCTTGAAGAGCATTCCGCCCACACGCTGCCCCATTTCGGTGCTTTTCCGTCGGCGCCACAAGTCCATGAACACCTCGGCCACGACATCCTCGGCATCGTTTTCGCCCACAAGTGTGCGGGCGTAATAGTATAGTCTCGGATATTGGTCTTTATACAATGCCTCGAAAGCGAGTATTTCACCGTCAGTTGCCATATTTCATTAGGATAGTTTAAGGTATAGATATGTTGTTTGCCGCCGTGCGGCGGCACGCTTTTGCAAGGGCAGAAGCGTGCGTCACTGCGCGACTTTGCGGCGGCGGGAGGGCTTTTCTCTTGCCCGCCGGCAAATCAGTGCGCGAGCGGATAGGTGCGCGTGAAGTCGCCGCTTGATGTTGCCACGCTCACGGTAACGCTGTCGGCCGTGAGCAGCCGTGTGTCTATCGACACATACTGCCGCACGGTGTAGTATTGCGGTACGCCTCCCTGGTCGTGCTGCAGGCGCACGGTCACGGTCGTGGTGTTGTCGGCATTGACCCTGGTGCCGCAGTTTTTCAGACCTATTTTGTGCACGGTGTCGGCGGTGTCGGAGTGTCCCGACTTGAAGAGCAGGCACAGGTTGACATATTTCCCGCCCTTCGATGCCCACGCACTCTCCACGCCCACGGGGTCGGCCACGTCGCCTTCGGCTCCGGGTTTGGGCGAGGCATGCAGCACTGGCACCTGCGAAATGCCCTTCACCTGCACTTCGCCGCCTGTGGCCGAGACACTACGCGCATCGTAGTAAAGCAATGCCCGGTAGGCAGTGTCGGCCTTGGCCGCCCATGCCGGTGCTGTGGTTCCGCCCACGGTGAGCCGCACTCCGTTGTCGGTGTCGGCATAGTCTATTGTCTTGTCGGCACGCGTGTGAGCCTCAACAAGTGCGGCGGCG